>JASEGW010000227.1 GCA_030017825.1 bacterium
TGCTCAAAAATATTAATCCTTAAACTTATATTTAAATCGAACTCAGGTTAAAATAAGGTGCAATAAAGGGAAAAGGAAGACGAAGATAAGAAAAGCAAGAATGTCCAGTATGTAAAAACAGCTTTAAGACTTTAAATATACGTTCTGAGTATATAAAGCTTAAATTTCGTGATACCGATCTTAGGGGAGTATATGAAGATATTAACCCTAACTGGTATGATGTTTGGGTTTGTCCAAAATGTTTTTACGCTGCTTATTGCAATGATTATTTTAAGCTGACTGCTAAAAAAATAGCTTTATTTAAAGAAAAAAAAGAAGAGAGAGAATCCTTAGATAGAGGAGCAGATTTTGATAGGGAACGCAATACTTATTTGGTTCTTGTAAGTTATCAATTGGTCCTTTAAATGAAGATAATTTTGTCAATTTAGCTGAAAATATAGGCTGGAAAATTTACGATAAAGATGAAGTGATAATCGAAGAAGGTAAAGAGGGAGATTCCTTTTTTGTAATAAGAGGAGGGAAATTAGAAGTAGCAACAGGAAAGGATGAGAAAAAAAGAGAAATTGCTATATTAGAAAAGAATGGCTTTTTTGGGAAATGTCTCTTTTAACTGGAAATCCGCATAGCGCTACTGTAAAAACAATAGAAGAAAGTGAATTATTAATTATAGGAAAAGAACATTTTTCAAATATTATTCTTAAAAACCCTTCAGTAGTTCAAGGTATAAGTAAAATTATAGCAGAAAGAAAAAGCGGAATTGAATCGAGACTAAGAGAAAAAGATATAGAAGATAGCATTTTATGGGATAAGTTTTCTTTATTTTTGCAAATAAAAAATGTGTTTAAAGTATAATTTAATGATAGAAAGATTGTAGTTTAGAAGAAATATAGCTAAAGAGATTATAATTAGGAGATTAGTATGAATGAAGATGTAAAATTAGAGAGTATTGATTGTCCAGTATGTAGGAAAAAGTTTGATGTTGAGTATGTAGAAAAGGATGATAGTGCAGTTATTTTTAAAGACTCTGATTTTATGGAATCATACAAAGGAGTTAATCCTGAATTGTACGCTATCTATGTTTGCCCTAAATGTTTTTATGCTGCTTTTAGAGAAGACTTTTTAAATATTCCTTGGGTTGTTGCTGATGAACTTAACAAAAGAAAAGAAGAGAGAAAAACTATAGTAAAGAATGCAGATTTTAGCAAAAAGAGGAACTTGTATTTGGCTTTGTTAAGTTATGAAGTAGCTGTAGCTTGCTATAAACTTAGAAAAAATACCAGCGAAAAGATTGCTGATATAATGATGAAGGCTGCTTGGCTAGCTAGAGATATGAACAGTTGGCAGTTAGAAAAGGATTTTTTAAATAAAGCCTTAGTATACTATGTAAAAGCTTTTGAGAATGAGCGAAATACGAGAATGAATCAAACTACTTCTTTATATATAATTGGAGAAATAAATCGTCGTTTAGGAAATTACGAAGAAGCAAAGAAATATTTAAGTTGGGCGTTTAGTAATAAAATTGGAGAGGAGGATAAAATCATAAAGACTTTAGCTCATGCTCAATATTCCATTGTAAAGGAGATTTTGGAAAAGAAGAGAAAGCCCGAACCTGCTGACCAGATAGAGATACTGAGGAAGATTGACTTTTTATCGCCTTTGTCTGAGGAAGAATTAAGAGAATTATCAAATAATTTAGAATGGAAACTATATCCCAAAGGAAAGAGTATTATTAAGCAAGATGAAGGAGGTAGTTCCTTTTTTATAATTAAGGAAGGGGAGGTAGAAGTAATTATTACCACAAAAGGAAAGAGCAAGGTTATTGCTACTTTAAAAAATAATGATTATTTTGGAGAGATGTCTCTTTTGACTGGAAAGAAAAGAATTGCTACTGTTAAGACTATCAAAGAGACAGAAGTATTTAGTTTAAAGAAAGATAAGTTTGCTTCTATCTTGCTTAACAATCCATCCATTGCCAATAAAATAAGTAGAATTCTGGTAGAGAGAGAAGAAAAATTGGGAATAGAAATAAAAGAAATGGAAAGCAAATCTTGGGAGATACTTTCTATGTTATTGCAGATTAAAAACTTTTTTTCCATCGAAGAATAGATTATAAATACATATGGTAAGTATAATAATTGTAACTTATAATAGAGAAAAATATGTTAAATACGCTATTGAAAGTGTATTAGACCCTCTGCAAAATAAGAAATTCAACT
>JASEGW010000228.1 GCA_030017825.1 bacterium
TTTTCTTTAAAAATTAAATATTTTCCTAATTTCAATTAATGCTCAAAAATATTAAGCCTTAACCTTATATTTAAATCGAACTCAGGTTAGCTAAGATTCAGAGTATAGATAACCATAAACAGAGTTACAAAGGAAGTTTATTATTAGTATTTATTTTGTGTGCTTTGTGCGAAAAAATTAATCGTATTTTAATTTGTATTTATTAGTAATGGGCATACGGCGATCTTTGCCAAATATTTTAGGGGTTACCTTAACACCAGGTGGCGATTGACGCCGTTTATATTCATTCTTATCTACCATATTGGTAATATTTAGTACCATTTCTTTGTCAAAACCTTTGCTTATAATTTCATCAAAACTTTTATCTTCTTCCACATAAAGCTTTAAGATAGGGTCTAAGGAAGAATAAGGTGGCAAAGAATCACGGTCTTTTTGGTTCTCACGAAGTTCTGCCGTGGGTTCTTTGGTGAGAATATTTTTCGGTATAATAGGAAATTCTGCTTTTTTGTTTCTATATTCTAATAAATCGTAAATTAATGTTTTAGGAACGTCCTTAATTACAGCAAAACCTCCAGCCGTATCTCCATAAAGAGTAGCATAACCTACACTTGCCTCGCTCTTATTACCGGTAGTTAACACTAAGTAACCAAATTTATTTGACAGAGCCATCAAGATATTTCCTCGAATACGAGCTTGAATGTTTTCTTCAGCTATACCAAAAGGAAAATCTTTAAACTCTTTTTTTAAAGTACTTAAATATGAAATGAATATCTTTTGAATAGGTATGATAGTGAGCTTAATATTCAAATTGTTAGCTAGTTTTCGGGCATCATTGTGGCTTTCTATTGAAGAAAACAAAGAGGGCATAAAAACTCCTAAGACATTCTCGCATCCTAATGCATCTACAGCAACAACACAAGTTAAGGCTGAATCTATGCCACCACTTAGACCTATAATTACTTTCTTAAAATTATTTTTTAGAACATAGTCTTTAGTGCCCAAGATCAAGGCGTTATAGACTTCTTCATGAGTATCAAGAGGGATGTATTCAGTCTCAGGAGCAGGATATTTTTTGCGAGAAGAAGGTGTTTTAGAAATGATAATTCTTTCTATTCTGAAGTTTTTAAGTTTTTTAAGAAAGGATAACTTGGGTTTCTTAATCTCTAAATCAGTAATAATTAGTTCTTCTTTGAATTGTTTGCCTTGTTTAATTAAGTTTCCTTCCTGGTCGAAAATCATACTATGACCATCAAAGACTAGTTCATCTTGACCGCCAACCATATTGGCATATACTACTATTACTGAGTTGTTTATAGCCTGTTTTTTCAATATATTTATACGAGATTTCCATTTTTCCATATGATAAGGAGAAGCGGAAATGTTTACTATGAGGTTAGCATTTCCTGTTTGTGATTCGATTTTAGTTGGTCCATTTAGTTTCCAAATATCTTCACAGATGTTAAAGCCTACATTTATTCCTTTAATTATAAAAATAGGATAAGAGCTGCCAGAAGAAAAATATCTTACTTCATCAAAGACGCTATAGTTAGGAAGGTTTACTTTATGGTATACACCACAAATAGAATTCATGTGAATTATAGAAACAGCATTGTAGATTTTATCGTCTTTTTTATCAATAAAACCTACAGCTACAGTTATATCTCCTGTGTGTCTAATTACTTTTTGCAGATAGTCTAAATTATCTTGGATAAAATGAGGTTTATGTAGTAAATCTTCTGGAGGGTAGCCGGGAATAGCCATTTCAGGAAATACAAGCAGATCTACTTCCATCTCCAAAGCTCTTTTTATGTAATCACAAATTTTTTGGGTATTTCCTATTAGATCTCCCACAGTACAGTTAATTTGGGCAATAGCTAATCGTAATGTTTCCATCAGCCTCCTTTAAAAAAAAGCCTTCCTAATTTACATTGGAAAGCTTGTAGTTGAAATAAATGGAAGTATTTTATTAAGTTAATTTATAAGTATATTTTTGTCAAGGAAAATTCTTCGCTGTCTTTCCTTTCTTTTTTAAGGAAAGAGGAAAAAATATTAAAAATATATAAAAAATGATTTATTTCCTTGGTTGGATCCGACCATTGCCGCCCAAAGAAGTTAAATTGTTTTTATTATTAAAGTATTAAAAAAATTTGTGTAACAGCAAAATGATAATGTCCTATTTAAGCAAAATAAAAATGTCCTATTAAT
>JASEGW010000229.1 GCA_030017825.1 bacterium
CCCAAAATGCTGGCGGAACATCCGTTAAATGCGGGAATTTAGGTTAAAAACTCATCTCTTTTTCGCCACAACAGCCCAGCCACATCTGTTGGGTTTCCCACAGATATAGCATCAAATGCTCCAGCGAGGTCAACCCGCATTAGTGCCTTAAGAGTAGTAGCGGCTAAAGTGTATCCTGCTTTTTCAAGTGCTTTTATAGAGGAGAAGGAATAGGAAGGAATAGGGTCAAACCGTGAATGTAGAATTAAAAGGAATCTGCTTTCTACATTCACGGTTTGACCCAATACTGTTCGGAATGCCAGATCATACTAAAATGCTCGCAGAATATTGAATGTAGAATGTAGAATGTAGAACATTGAAGAGAAGTAGAAAACTTCGTAATTCTACATTCAATATTCAATACCATCTTAAATTTATCTGCTTACAAAGGTAAAAAAGGGTACTAATCATTCCGAACAGTATTGGGTTTGACCCCTATCTTCCCCTATTCTGGTTACCTGTTATTCCAGAGGGGGTAGTAAGGTCGCATCTTATCTCTCCCCCGACCCTATATCCTCTATCTAAAAAATGGCAGTTAAGGAAGGAAAAAGTAACTAAGTAGCTAAAAATTGGTGGTATTTTTACCACCTTTTACTTAGCAATCGGTCGCCATGAGGGACATGATTCATCCCAATCAGGTGTATTTGTCAAATTCTTTAAGTTCTTGCCATCTATATCAATGGTGTAGATATCACCTTCAGCAACAAAGGCAAGTTTTTTACTATCAGGAGACCAAACACCATAAGATACATAACATTGAGTTTTATCTGTAAGTTTTACTTGATTTTTGCCATCGGGATCCATTAAGTAAAGCATACCATCAGAGATAAAAGCGATCTTTTTACCATCGAGTGACCATATAGGGCATACATCGTCAACAGAGTTACTTGTTAATTGCATTTCCTTTTTAGTCTCAATATCTATTACAAAAATTTCATAATTGCCCTGCCACGAACTATAAACTATTTTTCTCCCATCAGGAAACCAGGAAATATCTCCATCATAGGTAAGGTTTTCTGTTAACTGGGTTAGATTCTTAGTCTCAACATTTACTATATAAATATCACAATTAAGTTGAGGTGGAAGATATATCTTAGGATCGTAATCAGGGTATGAAAGAAAAGCAATATTTTTACCGTCTGGTGACCAGACAGGAAAGGAGCTTTGATTAGGTGTAGTAGAAGCTATTTTTACTTTATTTCTACCATTACTTTTCATTATATAAATATCTCTAATTAGGTAGCCCATTTTAGGGCTATTAGCACTAAAAGCTATCCATTTTCCGTTTGGGGACCAAGATAGCTGACTGCAACTCAAAGAATCATCTGTCAAAACCAACTCATTTTTCTTTTGATAATCTATAATATGAATTTGCTCACATCTATAAATTTTTTCAATATCATCTTCTATAAAAGCAATTTTCCTTCCATCTGGCGACCCTGCATAATCTGATAAATCAAAACCTTGTGCTTTCCTTATTACAACCGGGTTTTTCCCGTCACTTTCCATTATACAAATTTCTTTCATTGGAGACTTTTCCTTCACTAAACCTCTACAAAAGAGAATTTTGCTTGAAGTAATCTTATTACTTAATAAAGAATTGTGAGAAAATTTTTCACAACCATTAAGGAAAATACTGATTATAAGAAATAGTATTGTTTTCATTATAATTTTATGCTTCATTTTTGATGTTCCTCTCTTCAAGAAAAAAGTTAGGTGGAATATTTTCTGTTATCTTTTTTCTATTATCTTTACTTCTCCATTAATATATTCAAATTTAATAGACTCTGGGAAAATAAGTTGTTGTGGTACAGCTAATTGGTTATATTTAATTCTATCAAGATAATCTTGGATGTTTCTATCCACTGCATTTTTAAGCTGTTCATCGAGAAGTCTACTCTGGGGCCAAGTGAGATTTTGCTCTCTTACGATGTCATCACGCAGGTTTATCCTGAATTCGTCTCCTTTTCGTCTCAACAACCCAGCTACATCTGTCGGGTCTCCCAAAGATATAGCATTAAATGCTCCTAAGACATCAATCCGCATTGCTGCTTTAAGAGTAGTAGCTGCTAAGGTATATCCTGCCTTTTCCAGAGCCTCTATAGCTGCATTTACTACAGCTTCTTTACTTGCATCTCCTGCCACTTTAATT
>JASEGW010000022.1 GCA_030017825.1 bacterium
TTATTCTTGAAACTATAGAATTTTTTGTGGTTTGTGTTTAGAGAGGAAAATATGATTTCTCAAAAAATTAGAATTAAATTAAATTCTTTTGATCATAGGTTGTTGGATCAATCCATAAAAGATATCATAAAAACAGTAAAACGTACTGGTAGTAAGGTAGTAGGCCCTATTCCTTTACCTAGTAAGATTAGTAGATATACTGTACTTAGATCTCCTCATGTGGACAAGAAATCTAGAGAGCAATTTGAAATTAGAGTTCATAAAAGATTATTAGATATTATGGAGCCTACTATGGATACCGTAAATGCTCTTATGAAATTAGAATTGGCTGCTGGCGTTGATGCTGAAATAAAACTTTAAACAGTAATTACCAAAGGATAGAATATGGTTGGATTATTAGGAAGAAAAATTAGTATGACTCAAGTATATAAGGAGCAAGGTGAGGTAATACCGGTAACCGTAATAGAAGCTGGGCCATGCTTTGTAACACAAAAGAAGACTAAAGATAGCGATGGTTATGAAGCTGTACAGTTAGGCTATAAAGAAACTAAGGAAAAATTACTTAATAAGGCTAAAATAGGCCACCTAAAAAAAGCCAAGGTAAATTTGCTAAAATATTTAAGCGAATTTAAAGTTTCAAAAATAGATGAATATGAAATAGGACAAGAAATAAAAGTTAATATTTTTAAAGAAGGAGAATTGGTAAAGATAACCGGAACTACCAAAGGAAAAGGTTTTACTGGAGTTATAAAAAGATGGGGATTTAAAGGAGGAAGAGGTTCTCATGGATCTATGTTTCATCGAGCTCCAGGTTCTATAGGAAGAGGTAGCTCGGATCCCTCTCGTGTTTATAAAGGGACTAAGCTTCCAGGAAGAAAGGGAGGCCAAAGATTTACGGTTACTAAACTTAGGGTTGTACAAATAGATATAGAAAGAAACTTAATTTTGGTAAAGGGATCTGTGCCGGGAAATCATGATGGATTATTAAGAATAAAAAGAATGTAAATAAAGATTAAGCTATGGATAGATAAGAGATTAAATAGTAAAAGATAAAATAGCAAAAATATTTTAAGCTTGAATGCTGTATAAGTTGTTCATAATAACTTGTGGCAAAATTATTTAGGAGAAGATTCTTGGAAATAGAAATATTAAACTGTAAAGGTGAAACTGTAGAAAAAATAAATCTAAATAAAGAAATATTTAACCAAGGAATTTCTGTATCCTTGCTGCATGAAGTAGTAAAAGGATATTTAAATAACAGACGGCTAGGAACAGCTTGCACTAAAACTAGAGGGATGGTGTCTGGAAGTGGTAGAAAACCATGGAAACAGAAAGGAACTGGTAGGGCTCGATCTGGAAGCGTTAGAAACCCAATTTGGAGAGGTGGTGGAATTATTTTTGGACCATCTCCTAGAAGTTATTATATAAATTTATCTCCTAAAGTTAAAAGAAAAGCTTTGTGTATGTCTTTGTCAGATAAAGTTATAAATAATAAAATGAAGATAATTGACTTTTTAAATATAGAAAGCAATAAAACTAAAGAAGCAGTGAATTTGCTTTCTAACTTAAATCTAGAAAAGGTTTTAATTGTAGTAAGCGAGGAAGAAGAAAAAGCAAGAAGACCTTTTCGGAATATCAAAAATACTAAAGTAACTCGAGCTAAGGATTTAAACGCTTATGAAGTGCTAGTATTTCCAGAAATATTGTTTACTAAAGATGCTTTAATAAAACTGGAGGAGCGGATAGTTGAAGTATGAAATTGATCGCGTAATTATAAAACCTATTATTACTGAAAAGGCTACAGAATTATTAAAAAGTAATAAGTATGTTTTTAAAGTGAATATTAAATCTAATAAAATAGAGATTAAAAAAGCTATAGAAGAGTATTTTAAAGTAAAAGTAGCCAAAGTAACCACTCTAATTCAACACGGAAAAGTTAAGAGAGTTAGATATAAAAGTGGAATAACTTCAGATTGGAAAAAAGCTATAGTAACTTTAAAAGAAGGCGAAGTTATAAATTTAGGAGCATAATGATAGATGGGTATAAAGAATTATAAGCCTATTACTCCAGGGCAACGAGGAATGTCAGTAATAAAAAAAGAAGGTTTAAGCAAAAGCAAACCACCTAAATCTTTGCAAAAATCTTTAAAGTATTCTGCAGGTAGAAATAACAAAGGTCGCATTACTATTTGGCATAAAGGAGGAAGACATAAAAGGCTTTATAGAATCATTGATTTTAAGCGAGATAAGGATAATATTTCAGCTAAAGTAGTTTCTATTGAATATGATCCTAATCGTTCAGCGAATATTGCTCTTTTAAATTATGCCGATGGAGAAAAGAGATATATATTAGCCCCAGAAGGGCTTGTTATAGGAAGTACAATAGTTTCTGGAGAGTCATCGGAGATAAAAATTGGCAATACTCTTCCTTTGAGAAATATCCCTTTAGGTGCAAGTATTCATAATATAGAACTGCGCCCAAAAAAAGGGGGGCAAATAGCTAAAAGTGCTGGCAGCGTAGCTCAGATATTAGCCAAAGAAGGAAAGTATGGTTATATAAGAATACCCTCTGGGGAAGTGCGCATGATTCATTTAGATTGCAAAGCCACTATAGGCCAAGTAGGAAATTTAGATTATGAAAATATATCCTTAGGGAAAGCTGGCAAATCTCGTTATTTAGGAAGAAGGCCTACAGTAAGAGGAGTAGCTATGAATCCTATAGATCATCCCTTAGGTGGTGGAGAAGGAAAGAGTTCTGGCGGAAGGCACCCTTGTACACCATGGGGGAAACCCACCAAAGGATTCAGAACAAGAAGAAGAAAAGCTACTAACAAGATGATTATTAATCGACGAAAGAAGTAGAGAGGACTTTATGGGAAGATCAATAAAAAAAGGACATTACATAGAAGCTAAGTTACTGAAGAAAATTGAAGATATGGCTAAAGCAGGAGAAAAAAAAGTTATAAAAACTTGGTCTCGAAGGTCTACTGTTTTACCAGAATTCATTGGCTATACCATAGCTATTCATAATGGAAAAAAATTTATTCCAGTTTATATTAGCGAAAATATGGTGGGGCATAAGTTAGGAGAATTTTCTCATACACGAACTTTTCGTGGGCATAAAAAATCTGAAAAAAGAACTACAACTACAGTCTGAAAAAAGAACTATAGTTAGATAGAAGAGGTAAGTTTTGGAAGTTAAAGCAATAGCTAAGCATATAAGAATATCTCCTAGAAAAGTTAGACAGGTAATAAACTTAATTAAAGGTAAAAAGGTAGTCGAAGCTAACAGTATTCTAAAATATACTCCAAAGAAAGCAGCTTATTTATTATCTAAGGTTTTAAAATCTGCCATGTCTAATGCTACTAAGAAAAGTAGAGAGATTGACATTAATAATATGTATATTAAGTTATGCTATGCTAATGGAGGTCCAGCAATTAAAAGGACTCGGGCTCGGGCAATGGGCCGAGCTAATAGAATCCTTAAAAGAACCAGCCATATTATTATGGTTTTGGGAGAATAAAGATAAATTAGAAAGGATTAAGTAGTGGGACAAAAGGTTCACCCTTATGGATTTCGAGTAGGATATATATTTGATTGGCAGTCAAAGTGGTATAGTAAAAAAAATTATACCCGCTTTCTACATGAAGACTTAGAGATTAGAAAAAAAGTACAAGAAGAACTTAAGAATGCAAATATATCTAAAGTTATTTTAGAAAGGACAGGACAGAAATTAAGAGTAATAATTCATACTGCTCGTCCCGGAGTTGTTATTGGTCGTAGTGGAGCTGAAATAGAAAAACTGAAGAAAAAATTAAAAAGTATGACCGAGCAGGAATTAGACTTAGATGTAACAGAGATTAAAAGACCTGAGTTAGATGCCCAGATAGTTTCTCAGAATATTGCTCAGCAAATTATAAAAAGAATATCTCATAAAAGAGCCATGAAGCGGGCAGTTACACTTTCTCGAAAAGCAGGTGCTTTAGGAATTAAAGTTATGTGTTCAGGAAGACTAGGTGGAGCTGAAATTGCTCGTTGTGAATGGTATCGAGAAGGAAGAGTGCCATTACATACTATTAGAGCTAATATTGAATATGGGTTTACAGAAGCTACTACAACTTATGGACAAATTGGGGTTAAAGTTTGGATATTTAAAGGTGAAATTATCTTAAAAGAAAAACATTTTGAGATAGAAGAGCAAGAAATGCCAGAAGAAATTAGCGAGCAAGGTTTGGAAGAAAAGGTTGAGGATGAAGTAAAAGAGGAAACAGGAGAGAAAAAAGAAGAAGTAGTAGTAGAAGAAGAGAAGTTAGAGGAAAAAGCTTTAGAAGAGGAAGTAAAAGCTAATGCTAATGCCTAAAAGAGTAAAATATCGAAAGGCTCATAGAGGTAGAATGACCGGAAAAAGCTTGCGGGGTTCTACTATTAGTTTTGGTGAATATGCTTTGCAGGCTTTAGAACCAGCTTGGATTACAGCTAGACAAATTGAATCTGCTCGAATTGCTATGACTCGTCATATTAAAAGGGGAGGAAAGGTTTGGATTAGAGTATTTCCTGATAAGCCAGTAACCAAAAAGCCGGCAGAAACTCGTATGGGTAAAGGTAAGGGTTCACCTGAGTTCTGGGTAGCAGTTGTAAAACCAGGTCGAATTCTTTTTGAGCTATCAGGAGTAGAAAAAGATATAGCAGAAGAAGCTATGAGATTAACTTCTCATAAATTACCTATAAAGACAAAATTTATAACTCGCGATGAAGGTTAGTATGAAGTATAAAGAATTAAGAGGACTTTCTTTAGAAGAATTACAGCAGAAGAGAATTGATTTAAAAGAAGAACTATTAAATCTAAGAGTGCAAGCTAGTTCTAGAAAGTTAGATAATCCACTTCGAATTCGTATGGTTAGAAGAATGATTGCATCTATAAATACAATACTACGAGGAAATGAATCAAGAAAGGAAAAATAGAATGAAAGAGAGAGGAAATAGAAAAGTTAGAGTAGGTGAAGTCATTAGTAATAAAATGGATAAGACAGTAATTGTTAGTGTAAAGAGACTAGTTAAAGATTCTCTTTACAAGAAGTATATTCGTAAAAGTACAAAATATTATGCACATGATGAAGAAAATAAGTGTAGTGTTGGAAATAAAGTAAAAATTATGGAAACACGTCCACTTTCTAAAACTAAGCGATGGAGAATAGTAGAAGTTATAAATTAAGTACTTGAGCATAAGTTTCTGGTATTTGATCTGGGTATTTTAAATCCGAAATTCAAGTATCGAAATCCGAAACAAATTCAAAATTCAAATCTCAAATGCTCAAAACATCATTCACTTTTTCGTAATATGGAACCAAAGATATTTGTATTGTTTTGAATTTTTTAGTTTGAACTTTTAAATTTGTTTCGAATTTCGGATTTCGTGCTTCGAATTTTACCTTCAATATCTAAATCCTTAAGTGTGCTACAATACCTAATTATTTTTGCATGGGTACTTAGTATTTTAAAGATAGGGGCTATAAAGTGATTCAACAACAAACATATTTAGATATAGCAGATAACTCTGGTGCTAAGAGAATTATGTGTATAAAAGTTTTAAATGGCACTAAAGCTCGTTATGCTAAGGTAGGAGATATTATTGTAGCTTCTGTAAAAGAAGCTATTCCCAATGCAGCTATTAAAAAAGGAGATGTAGTTAAAGCAGTGATAGTTAGAACTGCCAAAGAAACAAGACGTAAAGATGGTTCTTATGTAAGATTTGATCGCAATGCAGCAGTTATTATAGACGATCAGAAAGAACCTAAAGGGACAAGGGTGTTTGGACCAGTAGCTCAGGAATTGCGACAAAAACAGTTTTTAAAAATAATTACTTTGGCACCAGAAGTTATCTAGTAAAATTGAAAGCTAAAAATTGGAAAGCTTTCAATTTGAAGTAATCTAATATAGGTTGTGTTTTGATCTGTATGTGTAAGCAATTGCTCAGGAAGCTTAATTTGAACGAATAATTGTTGTTATAGTAAAGAAGGAGATAAAGTGGCAAAATTTAGTTTAAATCTTAAGAAGAATGATTTAGTATCAGTAATTACTGGAAAAGACAAAGGAAAACAAGGTAAAGTTTTAACAATTCAAAAGGATAAGAGTAGACTGACTGTAGAAAGGATAAATCAGAAGAAAAAACATAGTCGTCCTACTGCTAAAAATCGACAAGGTGGCATTGTTGAATTTGAGGCACCTATGAATATTTCTAATGTAATGTTAGTATGCCCTAGTTGCAATGCAACCACAAGAGTTGCTAAAAAATTCTTAGAAGATGGAAAAAAAGTAAGAATTTGTAAAAAATGTCAAGAAATAATTGATAAGTAGGTTTAGCAATGGTTCGATTAAAAGAGAAATATTATAATAAAATAATACCAGAAATGATGAAGGAATTGAATTGTAATAATAAAAATGCTGTGCCTAAATTAGAAAAGGTTGTTATCAATATGGGTATTGGAGAAGCAAATGTAAATATAAAAGCATTAGATGCAGCTATTGAAGAATTAACTCTTATTACAGGACAAAAACCAGTAAAAACGTATGCTAAAAAATCAATTGCCAATTTTAAGATTAGAGAAGGAGTACCTGTAGGGTGTCGAGTTACCTTAAGAGGCAATAGAATGTATGAGATGTTAGATCGTCTTATAAATATAGCCTTACCTAGAATTAGGGATTTTAAAGGGGTTAGTCAAAATTCTTTTGATGGATATGGAAATTATACCTTAGGGCTTAAAGAGCAAATTATTTTTCCAGAAATAAATTATGACCGAATAGAACGAGTTCGAGGGATGAATATTTCTATTGTTACTACTACTGATAAAGACGAAGAAGCTTTAAAACTTTTAAGCTTGTTTGGTATGCCTTTTAGAAAACAATAAACATCGAGGATAAAATGGCAAAAAAATCTATGATCGAGAAAAAAAATAGACCAGCAAAATTTAAAGTTCGGGAGTATAACAGGTGTTCACTTTGCGGACGTCCTCGAGGATATTATAGAAAATTTGACATATGTAGAATATGTTTTAGAAAATTAGCTTTAGAAGGAAAATTGCCTGGAGTAATAAAGGCAAGCTGGTAAAAAATAGTTAGAGGTTAAAAAATGACTGTAGTTGATCCTATTGCAGATATGCTAACAAGAATTCGTAATGCCCAAAATGCTTATCATGAGAAGGTGGATATTCCAGCTTCCAAGATCAAGATGAAAATTGTTACAATTCTTAAAAAAGAAGGATTTATAAAATATTATAAATTCATTGAAGATCGAAAGCAAGGAATAATTAGAGTATATTTAAAATATAGTTCTTCGCGAGAGAAATACATTACCAAACTAGTTAGAGTGAGCAAACCTGGTTTAAGGGTATATGTAAATAAAGAAAAAGTTTCCAGGGTTTTAAATGGATTAGGAGTAGCCATTATTTCTACTTCTAAGGGAGTTTTGACAGATATTGAATGTCGTAAATTAAATGTTGGCGGAGAAATATTATGTTATATTTGGTAGGTTATTAAATGTCACGAATTGGAAAAAAACCTATTGAAATTCCAAAAGGAGTTTCCATAGATATAAATAATCATTTAATAAAGATTACTGGTCCTAAAGGAAGTTTGTCTCGTGAATTATTACCTTTGGTAAAAGTAAAGGTAGAAGATGAAAAAATCATAGTTTCTGTAGATAAAGGGGATCGTCGAAGCAGAGCTTTTCATGGTCTTTTTAGAGCTTTGATTAATAATATGGTAGTAGGGGTGAATAGTGGATTTACTAAGCTTTTACTCATTAATGGAGTTGGATATAAAGCTGCCTTACAAGGAAAAATATTAAACTTACAATTAGGGTATTCACATCCTATTAGCTATGTTCCTCCAGAGGGTATTGCTTTAGAAGTGCCAACCCCTACTCAAATTAATGTTTCTGGGATAGACAAGGAATTAGTAGGAGAAATAGCAGCTAGAATTAGAGCTTTTAGAAAACCAGATGCTTATAAGGCCAAAGGAATTAAGTATAATTATGAAGTGATAAGAAGGAAGCCTACTAAGTCAGGAGTAAAGTAATAATGAAAGCCAAAGAAAAAAAAGCAGCTAGAATTAGAAGACATAAAAGAATTCGACAGAAAATAGTAGGGTTTAAAGAGCGGCCAAGGTTTACTGTTTTTAAAAGTTGCAAAGGTATATATGCCCAATTAATAGATGATTTAGAGAAGGAGACATTAATTGCAGCAAGTAGTTTGGAAAAAGATATAAAAGGAAACAGTAAGATAGAAGTAGCAAAACTTGTAGGTAGTTTAATTGCCAAGAGAGCTTTGGAGAAAGACATAAAAGAAGTGGTATTTGATCGAGGTGGATACTTATATCATGGAAGAATAAAAGCTTTGGCTGAAAGTGCAAGAGAAGCTGGTTTAAAATTTTAATATGGAGTTAATTAAAAGTGGTTACAGAAGTTAGTGAAAAAACTTTAATAGAAAAAATTGTTAGCGTAAAAAGAGTAGTAAAGGTGGTAAAAGGAGGGCGGCGATTTAGCTTTAATGCCTTAGTAGTTGTTGGCGATGGTGAGGGAAAAGTAGGAGTAGGGTTTGGCAAGGCTAATGAAATATCCGTAGCAATTGCTAAGGGAATAGAACTAGCTAAGAAATGCATGATAAAGGTGTCAATAAATAAAAGCACTATTCCCTGTCAAATAATAGGAAAATTTGGAGCGGCTAAAGTTTTACTTAAACCAGCGAAACCTGGAACAGGAATAGTTGCTGGAGGACCAATAAGAGCTATTTTTGAAACAGTAGGAGTAAAAGATATTTTGACTAAATCTTTAGGTAGCTCTAATCCTATTAATAATGTTTATGCAGCAATGGAAGGAATAAAGGAAATAGAAAGAATATTAAAAAGAGTAAAACTTCGCAAAGAGAGGGGTCATGAGCAAGATTAGAATTACTTTAAAAAAAGGTCTATCAGGAAGAATTGCTAAACATAGAAAAACAGTTTCTGCTTTGGGGCTTAAACATGTTAATCATCAGGTGATAAAAGATGATCATCCAGCAGTAAGAGGGATGGTTAAAAAAATAGATTATTTACTGACAGTAGAGGAGATAAAGTAGTGGACTTAACCCAATTATATCCAGCTTTAGATTCTACAAAGAGAAGAAAAAGAGTAGGAAGAGGTAGTGGTTCTGGACATGGAAAAACTTCCACTAGAGGGCATAAAGGTCAAAAAGCTCGCAGTGGAGCAAAATCTAGTCCTTACCGAGGATTTGAAGGTGGACAGATGCCTCTTGCTAGGAGAATACCTAAGAAAGGCTTTAGAAATATTTTTAGAAAAGAATACAATATAGTTAATATTTCCAGCTTAAACAAATTTAAACCTAACACTGAAGTAACCAAGGAACTGCTTTTGGCTAATCAAGTAATCAGAAAAAAGAATCTTCCTATAAAATTGTTAGGAAAAGGAGAAATTAAAACTGCCTTAACTATAGTAGTT
The DNA here is from genome assembly GCA_030017825.1 of bacterium. Lineage (GTDB taxonomy): Bacteria > UBA9089 > JAHJRX01 > JAHJRX01 > JAHJRX01 > JASEGW01. The sequence goes on from JASEGW010000022.1 coordinate 9,492, forward strand.
GACAGAGTAAGTAAAAGTGCTTTAGAAAAGATAGAAAAAGCTGGAGGCAAGGTGAATATAAGTGATTAGTGCTTTAGTTGATTCCTTTAAAATTACTGACTTAAGAAGAAGAATTATTTTTACTTTAGCATTAATTGCTGTATTTAGAGTAGGGACATTTATACCTACTCCGGGCATAGATGCAGCTGCTCTTACAGAATATTTTCAAAAGATGGAAGGAACTATTATTGGGTTCCTAAATTTATTCTCAGGAGGTGCATTCGAAAACTTTTCTATTTTTGCACTAGGCATTATGCCTTATATTAGCGCTTCTATTATTATTCAATTGTTGACTGTAGTAATTCCTTATTTAGAAAAATTAAGCAAAGAAGGAGAAGTAGGAAGAAAAAGGATTACTCAATATACTAGATATGGCACTATTGTTCTTAGCTTAATTCAATCTACGGGTTTAAGTTTCTGGATGCAAAGCATTCAAGGTTCTGATGGCGCTTCTATTGTTTATAATCCAGGGCTTTCCTTTCATTTAATGAGTGTTATTACTTTAACTAGTGGTACAACTTTTATTATGTGGTTAGGAGAGCAAATTACTGAACGGGGCATAGGCAATGGAATCTCTTTAATTATTTTTGCAGGAATTATAGCCGGTATGCCGGGAGCTATTGCAAACACCATTAAATCGTTATATACAGGAGAGATGAACATATTTACAGTATTGTTTATCGTAATTTTAATGATAGCTGTAACTGCAGCTGTAATTATAATGCTTTTGGGGCAAAGAAAGATTATGGTTCAGTATGCAAAAAAGATTGTAGGTAGAAAGGTTTATGGTGGGCAAAGCACTCATATTCCTTTATTAATTAATCAGGCTGGAGTTATTCCAGTAATATTTGCTTCATCTATTTTAGCTTTTCCTTCAACAATTGGTACTTTTTTTGGCAAAGGTAATGCAACTATTAGTACTATATTAAGTTATTTAGAAAGGGGTAAGCCTGTATATAGCTTGGTTTATGTGAGCGCAATAATATTTTTTACTTATTTTTATACAGCAGTTATTTTTAATCCAACTGATGTAGCAGATAATATGCGAAAATACGGAGGCTTTGTCCCTGGTATTCGTCCAGGCAAACCAACCGCTGATTATATTGAAAAAGTTTTAGGAAGAATTACTTTAGTAGGAGCAGTATTCTTAGCTTTAATTGCTCTACTTCCAGATTTGTTAATTAGTTGGGCTAAAGTTTCTTTTTACTTTGGGGGCACAGCTTTATTAATAGTAATAGGAGTAGGCTTAGATACTATCAAGCAAGTTGAATCTCATTTATTAATGAGGCATTATGAAGGATTTATGAAAAAAGGGAAGATGAGGGGTAGAAGATAATGAGGTTTATTTTTTTAGGTCCTCCTGGTGCAGGCAAGGGAACCCAAGCTAAAAAGTTAGCTTCTGATTGTCAGATTCCTCAGATATCTACAGGCGATATTCTAAGAGCTGCTGTAAGTAACAAAACAGAAATGGGTCTTAAAGCTAAATTCTTTATGGATAAAGGAAAATTAGTACCAGATGAAGTAATTTTAGGTATTATTAAAGATTGTTTGGATGAAGAAAGATGTAAAGATGGTTATATCTTAGATGGTTTTCCAAGGACTATTAACCAGGCTATAGAATTAAGTAGTCTATTAAAAGAAATAAATTCAAAGATAGATGCTATTTTTAACTTTAAAGTAAAAGATGAGATAATAATCAATAGACTTTGTGGAAGAAGAGTATGTAAGGACTGCGGAGCTTTATATCATGTTGAATATTTAAAAACAGCTAAAGAGAATATATGTGATCATTGTCAGGGAGAATTATATCAAAGAAAAGATGATACCGAAGAAATAGTTAAGAAAAGGCTTTTAGTTTATCATGATTTAACTTCTCCTTTAATAGAGTATTATAAAAAGTTAAGTTTATTGAAAGAGATAGAGGGGGAAGGAGATGTAAGAGAGATATATAAAGAAATTAAGGCATTTCTTGAGAAAAATTAATTAATGATTATATTAAAATCTGAGCAAGAAATAGAGCGTATCAGAGCAGCGGGTAGGATTGTAAAGGATGTTCTAGAAAGATTAAAGAATATGGTAGCTCCTGGAGTTACCACTAAACAATTAGATAAAATAGCTCATGATTATATTTTTTCAAAAAATGCATTTCCAGCTTTTTTAGGTTATCGTGGTTTTCCAGCAAGTATTTGTACTTCAAAAAATTTTGAAGTAGTACATGGTATGCCAAATAACATACCTTTAGTAAATGGCGATATTATTAGTATTGATATAGGGGTGTTATTAAATAGCTATTATGCTGATGCAGCCATAACTTTACCAGTAGGAAATATTTCTAAAGAAGCAGCTAACATAATTAGAATAGCTAAAAAAGCTTTAGATGAGAGTATTAAGCAGGCTGTTTCAGGCAATAGATTATTTGATATTTCCAATAAAATACAAACTATTACTGAGAAAGCTGGGTATTCTGTAGTAAGAGATTTTGTAGGACATGGAATTGGCAGCAATATGCACGAAGAACCTCAAATTCCAAATTTTGGAGAACGAGGAAAAGGTCCTCGCTTAAAAAAAGGAATGGTTTTTTGTTTAGAGCCTATGATTAATGTAGGTGGATATGAAGTAGAAGTTTTAGCAGATAATTGGACAGTAGTTACAAAGGATAGAAGTCTTTCTGCTCATTTTGAACATACTATTTTAATTACAGAAAAAAATCCAGAGATTCTTACAATATAATACTTAAAAAAATAATACTTAAAAAAGAAGTAAGAAGTTAAAAATTAAAAAACCTGAAGAGACATTTATTCTAAAATTTTATATTTTTAGGATTGGTTAGTATATTTTATATAACAGAAGGTAGAAATTATGCCTAAGGAAGAGGCTATACAAGTTGAAGGAGTTGTAATAGAAGCATTACCCAATGTAATGTTTAGAGTTGAGATAGAAAATGGACATAAAGTATTAGCACATATTTCAGGAAAAATGCGTATGCATTATATTAGAATTTTACCTGGAGATAAAGTAACTGTTGAGCTTTCTCCTTATGACTTAACTAGAGGAAGAATTGTATATCGAGAGAAATAAACTACGAGGAAGATTATGAAAGTAAGAGCTTCGGTGAAAAAGATTTGCGATAAATGTAAAATTATTAAAAGAAAAGGAAAATTAAGAGTAATCTGTATTATTTCCAAACATAAACAAATACAAGGTTAGGAGGAAAATTTGGCCAGAATAGTAGGGGTAGATTTACCACGCAATAAAAGAATAGAAATAGCTTTAACTTATATATATGGAATTGGAATTACATCGTCAAAAAAAATATTATCCATGACTAATATTGATCCAAATACAAGAGTACATAATCTTACCGAAGATGAAATTTCTAGACTTCGTCAAGTAATAGAAAAAGAATTTAAAGTAGAAGGAGATCTTCGAAAAGAAGTTTTTATGAGTATAAAGAGATTAATTGAAGTAGGCTCTTATCGTGGAGTTAGACATAGGAAAAATCTTCCCGCAAGAGGTCAGCGGACTAAGACAAATGCTCGTACTCATAAGGGCCAAAAAAGAGCAGTTGGCATTAAAAAGAAAAATAAAACAAAGGAGTAAATTGTGGCCAGAAGAGATAAGGTAACTAAGAGTAAGAAAAAGGGAAAAAAGAATATAACTATAGGAGTTGCTCATATTCAATCTACATTCAATAATACTATTGTTACTATCACAGATATTGATGGGAATGTCTTAACTTGGGCTAGTGCTGGGACAGTTGGGTTTAAGGGTTCTCGAAAGAATACTCCTTTTGTAGCCCAATTGGCAGCAGAAAATACAGCCAAAAAAGCTATAGAATATGGTATGCATAAAATTTCTATTTTAGTTACTGGTCCTGGCGCTGGAAGAGAACCTGCTATTAGATCATTACAAGCAGCAGGATTGGAAATAAAATCTATCAAAGATGTAACTCCTATACCTCATAATGGATGTCGACCTCCAAAGAGAAGAAGAGTTTAGCAATAAAAGGTTACATTAAAAGGAGTATCAAAGAATGGCAAGATATACAGGTCCAGTTTGCAAATTATGCAGAAGAGAAAGAATTAAATTATTCTTAAAAGGTGAACGTTGCAATACTGGTAAATGCTCAATTACTCGAAGAAAAAATGCACCTGGAGCAAAAGCGGTACCTATGAGAAAAAAACAATCAAATTATGGTATACAGTTGAGGGAAAAACAAAAATTAAAAAGAATCTATGGTGTATTAGAGAAACAATTTAAGATTTACTTTATGAAAGCAGAAAAGCAAAAAGGAATTACTGGTAATAATTTGTTAATTTTTTTGGAAAGAAGATTAGATAATATAGTTTACCATTTAAATTGGGCTGCTTCTCGCAGCCAGGCACGGCAATTAGTAAAACATGGATTATTGATAGTGAATAATAAAAGAGTAAATATTCCTTCTTTTTTAGCAAAAAGCGGCGATGAAATAAAAATAAAAGAAAATAGCAATATAGATAAATTAGTAAAAGATTCTGTAAAATCAAGAGGTCAAAAAAGCATCCCTTCTTGGTTAGTTGTAGATAATAAAAGAATATCAGCAAAGGTACTTAGATTTCCAGAAAGAGAAGATATAAGTATTCCTATAAATGAACAGTTAGTAGTAGAGTTATATTCTAGATAACTATAGTCTTTTGGCTAAAAAATAATTGGTGACTGGTAACTAATAACTGGTAATAGGTGGATAGGTGATTAGCAGTTACCGTTTATCGATATAGTTGTTTAGCTTAGTTTAACCGAGAGTGTATTACTATAAAAGAGGTAATGGAATGAAAAGTGATAATTTAAAAAAGATGGTTAATAGAATAAAAAAAATAGAATGGGATCAGGACACTTTGTCTAATTATTATGGCAAGTTTACTGCTGGACCTTTTACCAAAGGAGTTGCTACTACTTTAGGTAACACTTTAAGGAGAATGTTACTCTCTTCTATAAAAGGAGCAGCAGTAACGTCTATAAAAATAGATGGTATTTTGCATGAATTTACTACAATTCCTGGAGTAACGGAAGATATAAGTGAAATTATTTTGAATATTAAGAAATTAATTATTAAAATGGATAATTCTGAATCTCAAAAAATTTATATAAAGAAAAAAGGACCTGGAGAAGTACAGAGTTCAGATATTATATGTGATAAGGGGAATATAGAAATTGTCAAGCAAGATTTACATATTGCCACTCTAAACAATGATGCAGATTTAAATATGGAGTTAGAAGTAGATACTGGATATGGATATGTATCTGCAGCAAGGAATAAAAGAGCAGACCAGCCTATAGGAGTAATTCCCATTGATTCTATCTTTACTCCTGTAGTAAGAGTAAGTTATTCTGTAGAAGAAATGCGGGTAGAACACAAAACTGATTATGAAAAACTAATTTTAGAGATGCATACAAATGGTAGTGTAATTCCTGAAGATGCTTTAACTTATGCTGCAAGAAATTTAAGAGAACATCTTTCCTTATTTATAAACAAGGAAGAGATTCTTGAAGAAGAAGAAGAAATTGATGAAGAAAAAGAAAAATTAAAAACTACCATGGCTATTAGCGTGGAAGAATTAGAGCTTTCTGTCCGTTCTGCTAATTGTTTGCGAAGTGCTAATATAACTACTTTAGGTGAATTAGCTAAAAAAACAGAACAAGAAATGTTAAAAACTCGTAATTTTGGAAAAAAATCTCTTAATGAAATTAGAGAAAAATTGATTACATATGGTTTGAATTTAGGTTTAAGAAATATATCTGAGTGAACTAAAAGAGGAGCTTATGCAGCACTTAAGAAAGAATAAGAGGAAGTTGGGGAAAACTGTTAGCCATAGAAAAGCTATGTTGTGTAATATGGCTACAAGTTTATTCAAACATCGAACCATTAAAACTACTTTAGCTAAATCTAAGTTTTTAATACCTTTGGCGGATCACTTAATAACTTTAGCTAAAAGAGGAAATCTTCACGCACGTAGGCAGGTTTATAAGTTTATCAAGGAAGATGAAGTGGTAAGAAATTTATTTGATAACATTGCACCTAACTTAAAGGATCGTCAAGGAGGATATATTCAGGCAATAAAGTCACACTATAGAGAAGGAGATAAAGCTCTTGTAGTAATAGTGAAGATAATAAGTTAATTTAGTTTATAATATCTACCTTAGAAAATAAAAAAGCGCTATATCAAAAAGGCGCTTTTTATATTTATTTTCTTATTCTCATAATAATACTTAGTGTTCTACGATAAACTTAAAAGCTTTGCAATCTGTAACTATTCAGCAATGTTCAATATAACAACATATTTCCTTAGTGCGAAGTTTAAAAATTAGATATTTTTCGTTAAAATTTTAATTTGGTGAAGAAATACTAATTTTTAAACTTAGGTTTATGCTGAATAGTTACTGCAATCTCGATTTGGACAAGGATAAATCTTGTTTCTACATTTTAGAATAAGTAAAATATAGAGACAGCCCTTGTGGTTGTTCATAAGAGAATATCAGTTTGCAGTGGAACGCTATCTAATAATGAGCAACATTAAATTAACATTGGAATATGATGGTACTAATTATTCTGGATGGCAAAAACAGCCAAATTTTAGAACAATTGGAGGGATTATTGAAGAAAAGCTTTCCAAGATATGTAATGAAAAAATAAATGTTGTTTCTGCTGGCAGAACAGACAGTGGTGTTCATGGCTTAGGGCAAGTAATAAATTTTAAGACTAATTCTAGCTTAAGAGCAAAGGAGATTAAAAGAGCTTTAAATAGAATATTACCTAAAGATATAGTAATTCTAAGAGCAGAAGAGGTGAGCAGAAGATTTAATGCCCGATTTTCTGCCATTTCTAGAACATATCAATATTTAATACTTAATCAAGATATGCCTTCTGCTTTTAATAGGGATTATGTATGGTGGATTAAAGATAAATTAAACTTAAGGAGAATTAAGGTAGCTTCTAAATATTTTTTAGGTAAGCATAATTTTTCTTTATTCTCAGTAAATGCAAAAGAAGTTAAAAGTTATCAAAGAGAAATAAAAGATATAAACATTAGCAGAAGAGAAAATATGATTAAGTTTTTAATTACTGCCAATGCTTTTTTACCTCGTATGGTGAGAGGAATAATAGGAGTTTTAGTTAATATTGGAAAAGGAGAAATAACACTTCAAGAAGTAAAGGAAATGTTAGAGGGTAAAAAAATAAGAAATGTTTCGTTTGCTCCTGCTAGCGGAGTGTATCTTTTAAAAGTAGAATATAAAGATAATAAATAGTAGATATTTTTCTAATTTCAATTAATGATCAAAATCCATATTTAAATCGAACTCAGGTATATTAGATGGTAAAAACTAAATTTGACCATAGACAACACGATGAATATAGGTAAATATTGTTTAGTTATAGATAAATACAGATAAAAGACAAAGAGTAAATACCAGAAGACAGAATTAGGAAATGCAGAATAATATAAAGTTTGGTAGCTGTTTTCTGGCTTATAGTTTCTGATCATTATGGTTAAATTTTTCTTGACAGAAAATAATTATTATGTTAATCTGACATAGATTTGGGGGGACAGGAAGTTGAAAACAGTAGAAGAAAAGAAATGGTTCTTAATTGATGCTCAAGAACAAGTATTAGGGCGAATGTCTAGTAAAATAGCTATTCTTTTGCAAGGAAAGCATAAACCTACC
>JASEGW010000230.1 GCA_030017825.1 bacterium
GTTTTTTCCTATAAGAGGTGTAGGGATTTAGGGACAGTGATTAGGAGATGGTAAAGAATCTTTTAATTCTCCTTAAAAATTTATTAGATGCTTTTTCCACTTCATCCTCTTTTTTATGTTTTCCCATCTCTTTGGTCAACTCTTCTTTGGTCATCATCTCTCTTTTAACCAATATTTTACTCATTTCTTCAGCTAATTTAGGCTCTCTGGACAATATAAAAGCAAAATCCTTCTTGCAAATTTCCAAAAATATCGTATCCTCCAGAGTAGTTACATCTGCACTTCTTCTTTCGCCAGTTAAAAGAGACATTTCCCCAAAAAAATCACTCTCTCCCAATTGAGCTAAAACTTTTCTCTCTCCTTTATGGATTACACTTACTTCTACTTTTCCTGACTCAATTACGTAAAGGGATTCTCCTTTTTCTCCCTTTTTAATCACTATTTCTCCTTTTCCATACGTTCTAATCTTTAAGTAAGAAACTAATTTTAAAAGATCTTGATCTGATAATGCATTTAAGAAATCCACTTTCTTTAATATTTCTATTAATCTATTTATTCGTTCCTCTTCCTCTCTTTTTCTCTCTTCTTTATCTTCTGTGGACATTAAAACTGTTCTAATGGGAAATGGTATAGTAACATTATTCCTTTTAAGTTGGTACCATATTTTAGTGTAGATTTCATTTTTTATTTCTCCACGATAAGAATAATCTTCAATCCACACTACCAATCTATAATTAATTGAAAAGTCCCCATAACCCATAAGTCTTACACAAGGATAAGGATCTTTTAGTACTCCTTTGGTACCTAATGCAATATCTATTAGAATGTTTTTTACTTTATTGGGTGGATCCTGATAACTTGTTCCTACCTCTATATAACAAGCATGTTTTTTTTCAGGCATACTATAATTTACAAATATTTGCTTGGAAACAACGCTGTTAGGAATTACTATACAATCTCCCTTCCAATTTCTAAGCTGAATTCTCACCCAATCCGTTTTAATAATCATTCCCTCGATATCACCAATACAAACCCAATCTCCTATACGTAAAACCCTACCTAAGTTTAAACCAGCAAAAAAACTACCAAAAGTATCTTGTAGGGCAAAACCCAACACAGCGGTAATTACTGCAGATACAGTTACCAGAGCAAAAGGATTAAAATTCAGGATAAATCTTAGTAAAAATACAACAGCTAAGAAAAAGATAGCAATAAATATTACTCTATGCACTAAAGGTGGAATATATACCTTCTTCTTTTTAGATAAATAATATTCAATGAATAAGAAATTAAATAAATCAATTAATACATAGGTAGCTAATATACTTATTGTAAAGATGAAATATATCTCTAAATTACTATGTATCTTAATATTATTTCTCAAATACACCCAAACGCATACATGAATTACAAATAAAATAAAAGCTACTCCTAAAACCTTATAAGACTTTTTTTGAGTATGTAAAATATTATTTAAAATAACTTTAAATAAAAAGAACATTAACCCAGAAAATACTAGAATTATAGAAATTCCCATCCAAGTGCTAATCATAATCCCTTCCTATATTTTCCAAATTTCAGGTATTTCTGTTTTGCAATCTTTACATCTTCCATTCTTAATATTATTACTTAACACTTTATAGCCAACTCTTTTTATAATAATTCTTTTACATATAGGATAAAAAGTATTTTCTCCTATATGTCCTACAACATTTCCAATATAAACATATTTTAATCCTTTGTCAAAGGCAATTTTTCTAGCCATTTCTAATTTCTTTACTGGAGTTGGATGTAAATTTGATAACTTATACATAGGGTAAAATCTCGAAAAATGAATAGGAGTATCCCCTCCTAAATTTTTTGCTATCCAAGCACACATCTCTTCTATCATTTCTTTGTTATCATTTTTTGTGGAAATTACTAAATTAGTAATCTCTAAATGTACTCCTTCATTTTTTAAAGTTATTAAAGTATTAAGTACTGGCTTTAAGCCAAGCAGAGCTCATGCTTTCGTAATACTCATTAGAAAATCCTTTTAAATCTATATTAGCAGCATTCAAATACTTACAAAGTTTTTTCAAAGGCTCCTGGTTAATAAATCCATTAGAATGGCAAACATTTAATAGACTTACTGCGAAATAAATCAGTTATTTTACAAAAATGCTATAATTCC
>JASEGW010000231.1:0-1403 GCA_030017825.1 bacterium
CTTCTGTATCCTCACCTTCAATACCTAACTTCATACTCTTATGAGCACCAACTGCCAAAAGCACTGCTTTATAATCTTGTTTTTCTAATTCTTCTATTGACTTAACTTCAGTATTTAATCTTATTTCCACTCCTAAATTTAAGATATCATTTATCTCTTTATCTAAGATATCATTTGGTAATCTATAAGAGGGTATTCCTACCCTTAACATTCCACCTGAAGAAGATAGTTTTTCAAATATGGTTACCTTATAACCTAAATTAGCAAGGTCATAAGCTGCTGTAAGCCCTGCTGGACCGCTTCCTACAATGGCTATTTTTTCATCTCTCTTTTCTATCTCATCCTTTTTATCTTTTAGGCTAATCTCTCCCTTAAACTCCAAATCTGCTACAAATCTCTTTAAGGCATCTATAGATAGCGGCTCATCTATCTCATGTCTTCGACAATTATCTTCACATGGATGAAAGCATACCCTACCACAAATAGCAGGCAAGGGATTCCTCTCTTTTATCAAAGATAATGCCTCAGCATACTTTTTTTCTCTTATAAGAGCTATATATCCCTGCACATTAACATTTGCAGGACAGGTTATACCACATGGAGGCCTATCTTTTTTAGTAACCGTAAATACACTCGGATAACATTGAGGATAAGGGCGATATATTGCTTTTCTATTTATTAATCCTTTGTCAAATTCACTTTTCACATCTTCTACTGGACAATTCTTCTCACATTCTCCACAACCAGTACATTTTTCAACATCCACATAAGCTGATCTCTTCTTTATCTTAACTTTAAAATTGCCCGGATTTCCCTCAATTGATTCTACTCTTGAATTTGTAATAGTTTTTACATTTAAATGCCTTCCACATTCTACCAATTTTGGAGAAAGAGTACACATAGCACAATCATTAGTAGGAAAAGTTTTGTCTAATGAAGACATAACTCCACCAATTGCAGGAGAATCTTCTATTAGGTAAACATAATATCCTGATTCCGCTAAATCCAGCGATGCTTGGATACCAGCAATACCAGCTCCCACAACCATAACTGAACCTATCTTTTCTTGATTATTTATCTCTTTATTACTCATATTTACCCCTTTATGTTAAGACCATTTGGGCAATTATTAACAATATTTGCTAATTAACCTGAGTTCGACATAAGAATATGTTTCTTTATTTTAATTTAAGGATTAATATTTTTGAGCATTAATTGAAATTAGGAAAATATTTAATTTTTAAAGAAAAAGAAGAAATTTTGTTTGAGGCAGAAGGCCGAGTTTAATTTCTTCTCTTTAAAAATTAGATATTTTTCGTTAAAATTTCAATTTAGCGAAGAAATATTAATCCTTAAACTTAAAATAAAGGAACATATTCTTATGTCGAACTCAGGTTAATTAT
>JASEGW010000231.1:1412-2144 GCA_030017825.1 bacterium
ATTTCAATTTAGCGAAGAAATATTAATCCTTAAACTTATATTTAAATCGAACTCAAGTTAATTATATTTATCTTACTCAAAACTACAAAAGTCAAAAAGGATTTTGTTTTTTATGCTTTGTGTCTTTGTGTTAGATTAATTTTGTTCTATCTTATTATATTTTGACCAACTTCGAATCTATTGAAATCTTTATATCAAAACAATTCTTCTACATTAATTTTAACATCTTCATTCTTCTTATCTACAATCTTTTTTATTGCTTTAATCCTAATCTTGTGAAATGCAACATTTATTTCTTCCATTTTTTTAATAAAAGAAGGTTTGGCATACCCTTGTTCAACCGCCATGCTTCTAAGAGCTTTTATTACATTGCAAAACCTTACATCTTGAGGGCAATTAGCATGACAAGTATAACATAACGCACAAAGCCATATATACTCTGAATTAAGCACTTCTTCTTTCATTCCCAGCATAATCTTTCTTACAATTGCTCTGGGATTATATTCTTCTTCTATTTCCGTAATAGGACATCCTGCTGTACAAACACCGCAAGCATAACACACCTTAATATGCTCTCCTCCAGGACGTTCTGAAACTTCATACTTAAACTTAGAATCTAAATCTTTAACTACCACTGTATCTTGCATAAATTAACCTCCAATAATAGTTCATAGCTGTTATAGCACCTATTAATCATAATTTGACATAGAGCAAATTGATTTAACTATGAAC
>JASEGW010000232.1 GCA_030017825.1 bacterium
CAAAATATAACATTTTTCGTAGTAATTAAATATAACATTTGACTTAGTAACAACAGCAAAGTAACTCATATTTGTGGCACTACCTTTTGGAGATTTTCAAAGAATGATGTAGTGTTTATAGGGGTCTTCGGGATTTAACCCCTCGCAAGTGTTAAAGATTAGTTTTACACTTCCAAGTTTTTTTAGTATCATTAAAATTACAACATTTTACATTTACTAAAGATGCGATTTTAATTAACTTTTTAATATACTGAAGGATTTTTTTAAAGAGAAGAGTTCTAAATAAGAGAAAATTAAGAAGGAAGAGAAGATGAATTTTGACATTCTTGCTTTTGGGACCCATCCTGATGATATTGAGTTATGCGTGGGTGGGATCTTAATTAAAGCTTCTAAAGCAGGGCAGAAAGTAGGAGTAGTAGATCTTACTCAAGGGGAGTTGGGTTCTCGAGGTGATGAAAAAATACGAAATAAAGAAGCTATTTTAGCTAAAGAGATATTAGGAATAAAGATTAGAGAGAACTTAAGCTTAGGCGATGGAAAATTATATGATAATTATCAAAATAGATTTATAGTGGCAGATACTATAAGAAAGTATAAGCCTAAAATTATCTTGGCTCCTTTTGAAAAAGATCGCCATCCAGATCATGTGGCTGCTTCTATGATTATTGAAAAAGCAAACTTCGATGCTCGACTCAAGAAATTAGAATCAGATTACCCTCCTCATGCTACCAACCAGATATTATTTTACTTAACTCATGAGTATTATTCTCCTACATTAATAGTGGATATTAGCGAAGTATTTTTTGAGAAGATGAGAGCTATCAAAGCCTATGATTCTCAATTTTGCGCTCCTATATCTTCAGAGGAATGCACTCCTATTGGTATTTCTAATTATATATTCCATATTGAATCTCGCATGAGATTTTATGGTTCTTTAATTAATGTAAATTATGGAGAACCTCTGATTTCAAAATATCCTCTAAAAATTATTAATCTAATGAGGTTATTTTCTTGATGAAGGTTTATGCTCCAGCAAAAGTAAATCTATATTTAAGAGTGTTGGCAAAAAGAAGTGATGGTTATCATGATATTGAGACTATAATGCAGACCATTTCTTTGTATGACACTCTCGTTTTTTCTAAAAGCAAGGATTCTCAAATTAAACTTATTTGCAACAATCCACTGCTTCCTGTTGATGAAGGCAACTTAATTTACAAGGCTGTTCAAATTCTAAAAAAATACACAAATTATAAAAAAGGGATAGATATTTATCTTAAAAAAAGAATTCCCATAGCTGCAGGTTTAGGCGGAGGAAGCAGTGATGCTGCTGCTACTTTAATGACTTTAAATGAATTATGGAAAGTGAATTTAAAAAAAGAAGAACTTAAAAAATTAGGAGCAAAATTAGGAGCAGATGTTCCCTTTTTTATAGAGAAAGGCACTGTTTTGGCTACAGGAATAGGAGATAAGCTAACTCCATTAGAGCCAATTCCAAAAACTTGGATGGTATTATTGTATCCTAAAATTGAGATTTCTACTAAATGGGTATATAATAAAGTGAAATTTAAGTTGACAAAAAATGACTTTGATATTAATATTATTTCAAAAAATTATAAGTATCGACTTGCTTCGATACTTTTTAACTCTTTAGAAGAAATAATATTAAAGCATTATCCTTTAATAGATGATATAAAAAAAGAATTTATGGATGTAGGTGCTTTGGGAGCTTTAATGTCTGGAAGTGGTTCTTGTGTTTTTGGCATTGCTTCAAATAAAGAAAAGGCTAAGATAATTTATAATTATTTTAAATCTAGCGATTATCCAGTATGGTTGGCAAGGACTATTTAGTCCTTAATGGGTTTTATTGGGGTGTCGTCAAGCGGTAAGACACAGGATTTTGGATCCTGCATTCGGAGGTTCGAATCCTCCCACCCCAGCCAGTTAATTAGAAAATAATTGGAGGATTTTAGGGAAGTATTTAGCTTTTGGCTAAGTTTATTTATAGATTTAGATAAACAATGGAAAGGAGGTAGTTATGGCGTACATGATTAATGATGAGTGTGTTGCTTGTGGCGTTTGTCAATCTGAATG
>JASEGW010000233.1 GCA_030017825.1 bacterium
AAGGAATTATAGCATTTTTGTAAAATAACTGATTTATTTCGCAGTAAGTCTATTAGGTAAATAAATTCTTTTCTACAATATTACAGATAATATGACCAATAGTTATATGAGATTCTTGTATGCGGGGGGTATTAGAGGAAGGAATAGTAATACATAAATCAACAGTTTCTCTTAACTTGCCTCCATCTTTTCCCGCTAAACCAATAGTGTATGCTTTTAACTCTTTAGCTTTTTTTATAGCGCTCAAAACATTTGGAGAATTTCCGCTGGTACTAATTCCTATTACTACATCACCTTCACAAGCTAAGCCTTCTACTTGACGAGAGAAGGTATCATCATAACCATAATCATTTCCAATAGCAGTTAAAACAGAAGTATCAGTAGTTAGAGCTATAGCAGGTAAAGATTTTCTTTCTAATTTAAATCTTCCAATCAGTTCTCCAGCAATATGCTGAGCATCAGCAGCGCTACCTCCATTTCCAAAGAGTAGTACCTTTTTGTGATTCTGATAAGCTTTAATAATTTCTAAAGCTGCTTTTTCTACTCTATCTATAGGAATACTCTTTTTTACTTCACAACTTTCATTTATCTCTTTAATAATGTCTTCTTTCATATTAAACCCACCTTTTTTAGATTTTAAACACTTTCGAATAAAATTAAGCAGAGACTTTCAAGAAAATAACTTCTTTTTTTAGTAAAAGGTTTAAAGTAACAGATACAAGATAATAGATGTTAGAATTTTTTATCTTCTATCTTCTATGCTCTAACCTCTAACGTCATACTAGTTTACTATTCTTAACCCTTTTACCCAAGAAGTTTTATTTTCTCTAAAATTAATTTAGCTAATAAAGGAATCATGATTTCATGATGCCCAATTAAAGAAAAGCCAGAACCTCCTTCTTGAGTGGGCCTTTGAATTACATTTACTTTAGGACGATAATGAAGTATTCTATCAAAATTAACTGTAGTAAAACTACAGACTTTATTTCCTAAGTTCCGAGCAATAGTAAGGGCTTTTAAAAAGACTTCAGGTAAAATTACTGCAGAACCAATATTTAAATACACTCCGCCTTCGTCAAGTTTTATAATTTGATTTGCAAATATTTTAAAATCATGAAAACTTCCTTTTCCCAACGCAGCTCCATTACAATTTTTATGCTGATGAATAATATCTGTTCCAATGGCCACATGAATAGTTATAGGGATTTGAAGTTGTAGTCCTTGATATAAGATACTATATTCTTTATAGGGACAATTAAGGGATATAATTTTTTCTGCAATAGCCTGCCCTATACCAATTTCTTTTTCTAAACAGTTATTTATAGCTTCGTTAATCAGTTGAGGAGATTCCTCTGCCATGCCAAATACTCCTTCAATGATATTTTCAGCTACATCTTCAGAAGTTTCTCCTATATAAGAAATTTCAAAATCATGAATAGCTCCAGCACCATTAAAAGCAATAGCTGTAATTATTTTTTTCTTCATTAGTTCTATAATTAGAGGAGAGAGTCCACATTTTATTACATGAGCTCCCATAGCTAAAATTACAGGTTTTTTATTATTATAAGCGTTTACAATTAGATTAGAAACTTCTCGTAGATCATTTGCAGCTAAAATAGAAGGCATGGAGTTAAAATAATCTAAAAAATTTCCATAAAATAGATCTAAATCAATAAAGTCTTCAATCTTTACTTTATTCTTTCTTTCTTTCAAAGGATAAGTTTTTATTTTAGTTAGATCTATAGGTTCAAAGCTCATCTATTTTCTCCTTAAAAAATAGTAGAGTTCAATCTTTGTTGTAATAAAGTTTAAAAATATTAAGATATTTTAATTTTAACTTTACTTTATGGCCATCAACATAGTATTATTAGAAAGATTCTTTTTTGGTTAAGATTGCATGAATAGAGCCTAAGATAATTTTGCTTTTTACTAAAACAGGGAGCTTAAAGGGGTCGTCTGTAAGCCAGATTAAAATGTCATCCTTATGCTGAAAAATTCCTTCAAACATCATTTTAGGTTTTATAACAATAGTGCTAATTTCCCCAAATATAG
>JASEGW010000234.1 GCA_030017825.1 bacterium
AAAATATAACATTTTTCGTAGTAATTAAATATAACATTTGACTTAGTAACAACAGAAATAATCATCTTTTTTATTAAATGCGTAAGAAAACTATATATAATAGAAAAAACATAGAAGCTTTCTTCCTCTCCTTAATCCTCTCTCTTCAGAAAATTGGTAAGGATAAGGGAATTTTCCTTGACAATAATATTATCTAATGATAAATAAGTTTTATTCTTTTTTTATATTTGACAACTATTAAATTAACCAAGAGCTTATGGAATTTTATCCGACTCTTTGATCAACCCATGTAATTTAAGCCTTTTGGTTCCTCAATGGTAGAATAAAGTTTTGTAATACAACTATTCAAAGCAGTTTATTTTTTTTAAAAGTACTGTAAGTAATTCAATTTCATTACTATAAGAAAGTAGCTAATAATGAGATTTCCAAGATCCAGTGGCATTTTATTGCACCCTACTTCTCTGCCAAGTCAATTTGGTATCGGAGATATAGGAAAAGAAGCTTATCGTTTTATAGATTTTTTGTCAGATGCTGGTCAGAAACTGTGGCAAATACTTCCTTTGGGTCCAACGGGATATGGCAATTCACCTTATGCTTGTTTTTCAGCTTTTGCTGGCAATCCGCTTCTTATCAGCTTTGAAGAATTACTTCATCAAGGTCTTTTGCAACATTCTGATTTAACAGATATACCTGACTTTCCTAAAAATGAAGTTGACTATAAAGCAGTTATTAACTTTAAATATCCTCTCCTTCAAAAATCTTTTGATTATTTTAAAAACAACTTTTCTCATGAGATAAAATATGAATTTAATACATTTTGTGAACAGAATATTTCCTGGCTTGATGACTATGCGCTTTTTATGTCTCTGAAGAGTGCTTATAAAGAAAAAGTTTGGAATAAATGGGATAAAGAAATTTCTCAGAGACAACCAGAAGCCATAGAAAAAGCAGCTCAAAAATATGCAGATTCTATCTTATTCTATAAATACTTGCAGTATCAATTCTTTAAGCAATGGTCGTTTTTAAAAAAATATGCTAACGAAAAAAATATCAGCATTATAGGTGATATCCCTATCTTTATTGCCTATAATAGCGCAGATGTTTGGTCACACCCAAGTATGTTTTACCTGGATAAAAACGGTAATCCTACTGTTGTAGCTGGCGTGCCTCCTGATTACTTTAGCTCCACTGGACAGCTATGGGGAAATCCTCTTTATCGCTGGGATATTATGGCTTATAATAAATATAATTGGTGGATTAATCGTTTCAATATATCTTTAGAGTTAGTTGATATACTTAGAATTGATCACTTTCGAGGTTTTGAAGCTTATTGGGAGATTCCAGCCCATGAAAAAACAGCTATTCATGGAAGGTGGGTTAAGGGGCCAGGAGCCGATCTTTTTTATGCAATTGAAAAAACTTTAGGAAAACTTCCTCTTATTGCTGAAGATTTAGGAGTAATTACCCCAGAGGTAGAAGCATTAAGGGACCAATTCAATTTTCCAGGAATGAAAATCTTACATTTTGCTTTTGGATCAGATGCCGACAACCAATATTTGCCTCATAACTTTCCAAGAAATTGTGTTATATATAGCGGCACCCATGATAATGATACCACTATTGGCTGGTTTTCTAACAGTAGCTCATCTCAAGAAAAAGAATATGCTTTAGCTTATCTTGACAAAATAGATGGATCTGAAATTCATTGGGACCTCATCCGTCTTTCTTTAAGTTCTGTAGCAGATATGGCTATCTTCCCTCTACAAGATTTAATAGGCTTAGGAAGCAAAGCCAGAATGAATCTTCCAGGTAAAGCTTTAGGGAATTGGAAATGGCGTTTTACCTTGCAAATGCTAAATGATACGTATAAAAATAAATTGAAAGAAATGACCCTGCTTTATGGCCGATAACCTCAAAGAAACGTATTTTCCATCTCCCCTTTTCTATTGCATCAATCTTATCTCTAAAACACTTTTTTAGTCAAAAAAAGAGGCTGTTTAAAACAGCCTCTTTTGCCATTGTTGCTCTATCTATAT
>JASEGW010000235.1 GCA_030017825.1 bacterium
TACATAACTTCAGTAATTACAACAGTTCTTTTGTCGTTTAAGAATAGCCACACCCTAATTAAGCTATAATAGGACACCACCGACAATTCGAGTAGGTAAGCGGAAACAGGAATTACTTAATCCCCAGAAATTTAGGTATTTTTGTCCTTTTGATGATTTACCACATAACTATACACATATTGTGGTCATCGTAAAGTTAGCAATAAATAATTTCGAGCTGTGCAATCAATATATCCACAGATTTCACAGATTAAAAGACAAAACGTTTATATTCTAAACTTTCTGTTCCAAAGTTAAAAAGAAGTCCTATTTTTAGTCCTGTTGCCTTTAAGTAATTGATAATTTGAGCCTCTTCGTCCTTCTTATTTATCATTCTTCCTCTGTGTAATCTGTGAATTAAATCTCATTGCACAGGTCGAAAAGATTTGGGTTGACAGGGTTCAGGACGAGGATTTAAAAAGGAGGTAGGGGAAAATGGCTGTTAGTACAATTCAAATTGAACTTCCAAAAGAAGATATAAAGTTTTTATCACAAAAAGCAAAAGTAGTAGGTATCTCTATTGAAATGATAGTTAGGGAAATGGTTGAAAGAGAAATTTGCTTAAGTCATGACTTGCTCTATACAATGGGTGATAGAGCGGTTAAAGGTGGACCCAAAGATGGATCTGCTCATCACGATAGGTATCTTTATGGTAAAAAGGGGATTTTATGAAGAAGGTTTTTATTGACACAAGTGCCTGGGTAGCTATCAATAGTAAGGATGATCAATACCATAATGAAGATTGTCTTATCAATCAGAAGTTAATTATAGAAGGCTATCGCTATATAACCACTAACTTTGTCTTAGATGAGACTTATACATTTATGAGATATGAAGTATCTCATAAGAAAGCTGTAGAATTCGGTCATGAGGTAGTTAAACTTGAGAAGAGTAGAAAAGTTGAAGTTGTTCCTGTCTCCAAAGAAATAGAAAAATCAGCATGGGAAATATTCGAGTGGTATGATGATAAAGACTTCTCATTTACAGATTGTACCAGCTTTATGATTATGGAGCAACTTGGAGTTACTGAAGTCTTTACCTTTGACCATCATTTTGAACAATACAAATTTACTCAAATTGGAGTAGGTTTGAAATGAAGCGGTAAATTTAGGATGGTTTTAATAATTGAAGAGTTGACTCCAGCGATTATCTTATAGAAAGAAGGAAAAAATGAAAAAGGTTTTAGGCTTTGTGGGAATTTTAGTGGTTTTGATTGGGTTTGCAGGAGTGGGTTGGTCTGCAAACCTTTATGTACCGTCGCAGTATTCGACCATTCAAGGGGCTATTAATGCCGCAGAAATTTTTCTTGACAAAAGTAGCTAGATGGTATATGCTTTAAACTGTGCAGCATGCCTATCAAAAATGCGAATGGGATGAAGACAATTTGTACAAAAATGAGATTAAGCATAGTGTTTCTGCTCGTGAAATTGAAGAGTGCTTTCAAAACATTAGCGTCATCATCCCGCATAAAAAATATAAAGACCGTAGAGTTATGCTCGGCGTAACAAATGGGGGAAGATACCTTTTTATTATCTTCCAGCATAAGCCCAAAAACATTGCCAGGCCAATTAGCGTCAGGGATATGAATGAAAACGAAAGGAGGATTTACAAAAAACAAACAAGCCATGAATAGAACAAAAAAAAATGTTGAAATCGATAGCAAATTAGAAAATGCAAGCTTAGAGGATTTTGATTTGAGTAAAGCCAGGGTCTATTCTCCAAACCCAAAATTCAAAACCACGATTCCTACCTCAATTCGTCTACCTCAGTATGACATTGAACTGGTCAAGATGATTGGACATATTAAAGGTGTCAAATATCAAACCCTCCTGAAAATGTATATTCATGAGGGAATAAAACAGGATCGAAATCTTCTGGTTCAAGTCTATCGATAAGTAACGGAGGTAGTAGTGGTTCATAACATTTGATATTGTGGGTGCTCCAGTAGTCAGAATTCAGGAGTCAGGAGTCAGGAGTCAGAATAAAA
>JASEGW010000236.1 GCA_030017825.1 bacterium
GGAATTATAGCATTTTTGTAAAATAACTGATTTATTTTGCAGTAAGTCTATTATAGCACAGATTACTAAAAATTACAACACTTATTTTGTGACAATCCCTTAGATATATAAGCCCAAATACTTCTTTTTAATGGATAATGTTTTGTACTTGAGTTAGATACAAATGTACTTTGCCACAACCAGAAAATAACAATAAAGAAACAATTAATACTGGTAGCGATAAAAGATTTAACAATTTTTTCACCTTTGCCTGCTATTTTTTAATAGTATTGTCAAAATTTCTACTCAAACTATTTAGTAACTCTTTACCTATCAAAAAGTTAGGAATATTTGTCTTTAAACTTAAAAATAAAGAAACATATTCTCATATTAAACTCAAATTATATAAAAGACATTATCCAATCAATCTTAAATTTAATACATGCTTTCTTTGCTCTTTATTAGACGAGTGAGAATTTCGTTTACTGGAACTATTAGTCCTCTTTTTTTGGCAAATTTTACAACAGCTCCATTTAAGGAATCAATTTCTGTTTTCTTTTTATTCCTAATATCTTGAAGCATAGAAGCATAGTGAGCCTTAGTAAGAGGGATTTGTTTATTAATTAAATAATCAAAATATTCTTCTGGTTTTTCCCAGAAGAGTTCAACCCCCTTAGCCTTGGCCACCAAAAATATCTCCTTACATATATCCAACATGAGTTTTTTAGTTTCCTCTTTTTCCCCTAATTCCCCGTAAGTAACTTCTAATAAAGACGCTAAACTATTCAAGCAAGAATTATATAATACTTTTGCCCAAAGATACTTATTTATTTCTTTAGAAGCTTGGCAGGGAATGCCAGAATTAGAAATAAGATCAGCTATTTCTTCTATTTCTTCAATTTTAATAATATTATTTAGACTCCCTAATATCACTTTATCAGCATAAACTGTTACCTTAACCTCACCAGGCTCAACTACATTTACTCCAAATATCACCCTGCCCGTAATAGTTTTTTCCTCTCCAGCTGAATTAATAATTATTTCGCTGTTTCCTAATCCATTTTGAAAAGAAATTACATAAGGTGAATTCTTAATCACAGGCAAGTATTCTTCTACAATCTTCTTTGTGTCATAAGACTTCACACAAACCAAAACTAAATCAAAACTTCCTTCTTTGCTCTTTACCAACTCTTCCATATTTGTACAGAGTGCCAAATCTTTAACAATGTGTTCCCCCCAAATACCTGTTATCTTCAATCCCTGTTTCCTTACAGCCCTCATGTGAAGCGGTCTTCCTACCAAAGTCACTTTACAGCCGCTTTTTGCCAAGAAACCACCAAATACAGAGCCAATTGCCCCTGCACCTAAAACTAAGATTTTCATAATTATCCCTTTTAAAACTGACACCTGAAAGTTGATATTTAAACACTCACAATCATGGATATTCCCGTTGCACTTTTACTTCAATACCTCCTCTAGCATTCCATCTTGTTTCTATTTTTACCCATTTTGGGGTTACTTTATCAATAAAATCTTCCATAATTTTATTAGTAACATGTTCTTGAAATATTCCAATGTTTCTATAACCATTTAAGTATAGCTTTAAAGACTTTTGTTCTACCAAATGTTCCCTTGGCTTATAACAAATAACAATAGTAGCAAAATCAGGCAAACCTGTTTTGGGACATATTGTAGTAAGTTCATTGTTTTTTATTTCTATTGTATAATCTTTATCTTTATATTGATTCTCTATTACTTCAAGTTCTGAAAATATTTTTAAGTCCCTTATCTCATCTTGCCTTCCCTTGTACCCTGAAATATCCATAGAATTATTCATAAAATCACCTTTCTCTGTTTTTTTGTCCTCTGGCTTCTCTTATTTAACCTGAAAAGGAACATATTCTTATGTCGAACTCAGGTAGTTTTATGAATAATATCATAGATGTTTCCTTTTTGTCAATGGCAATCCCTGAAATTCAGCAATTCCGCAACTTTTTTGATAATATACGGTAGAAAGGCGATTTGGAGAA
>JASEGW010000237.1 GCA_030017825.1 bacterium
GCATCTATAAGCTTTTTTGTATCTATTGCTGTTATTTCGCAGTAAGTCTATTATACTAAGTTAGGAAAGAACTCTAATGACCATCTCTATGTTACTATTACACCTATTGAATTATTAAATAGAAGAGATATCACCATACCTTCTGATCTTCCTCCTATTTTAGGATATACTTATGAAATGAAACCTAAAGGTATCTGGTTTAAGGAAGGTGATCTTCCTACTTTTTCCCTAAGGCTTCTGCCAGAAGAATGGTTAAAGAGAGAGTGGAGAGATGAAGATAGAAGTAAAAAGAAAGAAGATTTTAACAGCTACTTTTCTGCTTTAACTCTCTACCATGTAACTAAAGAAGGAGAGATAAAGCCTCTTGCTAAGATGAACTATGATTTAGATACTACTACTGGTATTGCTACTATCAGCTCTCCTGTTCCTGGTTTTTCTTACTACTTTGTCATTCAAGACATCTTACCACCTAATTTAGTTAGTCTATCTAAAGATGAGCAAGAATTTGAGCAGATTCTTATAAATGATAGGAAAGCTCTTACCAACACTTCCTCTCTCTTCTTAAAAGGAACTTCCGAGAAAGATAGCTTAGTAGAAATATTTAATAATGAAGCTAAAATAGCTGCCTTTAAAAATAAAGATGTAGAATTTACCCTTCCTCTTACCTTGAATGAAGGTAATAATACTCTTAAAGCATCTGCTACCAGATTCTTAGGGGAATTCCATAAAAAGAGTGGCTTTTCTGATAATTTAATTATCACCTTAGACACCAAGGAGCCAAACTTAGAACTATTTCCTTTTACTAAAAATCCTTTCGATATAATCATAGATAAAGAGACGTCCTTAGAATATATACTTTCTGAAGTAGCGGATATAACTATTAAGGTATATGATAAAGATGGTCAAGAAGTATTAACTAAAGAGATAAAGAGGCATGCTGCTGGCAAAGATATCTTTATTTGGAATGGAAGAGATAAGGAAGAAAAAGAGGTTCTCCAAGGAACATATACCTTTAAAGTATTGGCTACGGATTTAGTTGGAAACAAATCTAAAACCCAAATCCAGACAGTTAAAATAGAAGAAAACTATCCTCTTTATGTAAAATTTATCACTCCTTCAAAAGATACCTTCGTTATTTCTAAGCTTTTTCCTATTAAATGGAGAGCGGATGTAGGAATGGGCAAAGACAAGATTAAGATAGATTTATACTACCAGATTCAAAAATTAGAGACCAAAGATGAAAGTTGGCAAGAGTTAGCAAGAGATCTAAGTAATAATGGAGAGTATATCTGGGACACTTACTATCTTCCCGAAGAAGAGATCTATAGATTAAAGATAGTGGCCAAGGTATTAGAAGGAACAAAGGTGGATAAAAAAGCAGAAGCAGTCTCAAAAAGTTTTATGATCGACAATGACTATGTCCCAGAAATTGATATTATTTATCCAAAAGAAGATTCTTGTGTAAATAGCAATCCAGATATATCTTTAGGAGAAAGCTTGCCAAGAATTAGTTGGAATCTTTCAGATAGAGATAATGACTTTATTCAATGTAGCTTCTATTTAAGTGATGATAGAGGATTAAATTGGAAGAGAATCTTGCCTTCTAAAATATTTCTTCCAGGTAAATATGATCTTAAATATCCTATAGATCATTTTTCGGAAAGTAACCAAGCCTTAATCAAGATAGTAGCTTATGATGACAAGAATACCACTACTATTCATACTCCACTCTTCACATTAGGCCACCTTTTAGACTCTAACTACCGAATAATACATAAAGAAGGAGATCTTTCCTTAATCTTTCCAGAAAACAGTGTAGATCAAAAAGTAAGGATTATTTCTCATACATTAGATGATATTAAGAGAATAGATAGCCTTAAATATGATAATATGAAGAAGATAACTAATATAAGTGTTATTCCTGATACTTTAAGAAGACTTTTAGTTTACAAAGAAAATAATGAAAAGTATCCCCGCTTCCATAATCTTGTTACCTTAAAACAATAC
>JASEGW010000238.1 GCA_030017825.1 bacterium
TGGATTTCGGATTTAAAATATCCAGATCAAATACCGAAAAACTTATGCTTAAGTATTTATCTATTTTTATAGAAGGAATTTTTATGTGGAAGTATTTAACAAAATGGACATGTATTTCATTAGGTATAATAGGTATCATAGGCTGTAGTAATCAAGAGATTAAAGAAGAAACAAAAAACGTTTTGCATAATTCAAAATCTCAAATACAGAATCAAAAAAAAGAAACCAAAGACAAATCAAACCTTATTCAAGAAAAAAAAGGTCTTCAAGATAGTATAGGAGCTGGCATAAAAGAAGTTAAATGGTATGTCTCTCTTGAGAAAGGATTAAAAGTGGCTATAAAAGAGAATAAGCTTTTAATGGTTGATTTTACTGCAGAATGGTGCGGATGGTGTAAAAAATTAGATAATACTACTTATCAAAATCCAAATGTATTGTCACTTTCCAGGAATTTTATATCAGTTAAGGTTGATTGTGACAGATATCCAGCCGTAGCTCGTAAATATAATGTAGGAGGACTTCCAACTATTGTTTTTATGAACCAAAATGGTCAAATAATTTATCAAGTGGTTGGTTATCGTGTCCCAGAAGATTTTGTAAAAGAGATGAGAAAGGCACTTGAAATTAGTAATTAGTTTCTGGTGACTAATAGTCATTAATCAAAAATTGTCATAATTCAAAGAAGTTTTATTAAAATTAAGATGGCTATCTTTAATATATTTAGAATGAAACATAAAAATGAAAACAAGTCTTGATTGTATACCTTGTTTTTTTAGACAAGCCTTAGAAGCAGCAAGAATTGCTGGAGCGAATGAATCTAAACAGAAAAAAATATTAGAAGAAGTTTGTAGAATAATTCCTAATATTTCTCTAAATGTAAGCCCTCCAGAGATAGGAAGAGCTGTTTATGCCTTGATAATAAAAGAAACAGGAATTCTTGATCCCTTTAAAAAAATTAAAGATAAAAGTAATAAGTTTGCCAATGATCTTTATCCTATATTAAAAGATAAAGTAAAGAATTCCAAGGATAAACTTCTTTCTTCAATAGATTTAGCTATTGCTGGTAATGTCATAGACTATGGAGCAAAGAATTCCCTTAATATTGAGGAGGAGATAGAAAAAATACTAAAATATAATCCAGATTCTTTTAGCAATAACAATAAGTCTATATTTGATTATCAAAAATTTAAAGAGGCTCTAAGTAAAACAGAAAAAGTGTTGTATTTAGCAGATAATGCTGGGGAAGTGCTTTTTGATAGAATTTTAATAGAAGAGATGAATAAAGAAGTAATTTATGTGGTAAAAGATAAACCTATCATAAATGATGCTTTAGCAGAAGATGCTTATGCTTGTGGTTTAGATAAATGTTCTCAGATTATTTCCAATGGATATGATGCTCCTGGAACAGTTTTAAATTACTGTTCCAAAGACTTTCTAAATATTTATGAAAGATCAGACTTAATCATAAGCAAGGGTCAGGGAAATTTTGAAACTCTTGCAGAGGAGAATGGACCAATATATTTTTTAGTTAAGGTAAAATGTCCAGTGGTGGCTAAGAATATTGGTGGGAAGGTTGGGGACATAGTCTTAAAAGGACCAGAGTAGTAAAAGGAATACCGTTTTTATGCAGAGTAGGGTACTGGCTGATAGTTATGGCCATAAACAAAAAATTTTCTACTGGTTGGGGGGTAGCTTTTTGGTCGAAGATGATGTGCTATTTGATACTGGATTGTAATATTTCAAATAGAGTTCTGCAAAATATCACTTTTTGTCATTCCGCACTTGATGCGGAATCCAAAAGTTTTTCATTTTCAATGGATTCTCGCTGGAGTTTACCCCGTAGATTCCCGCTGGAGTTTACCCCGTAGATTCCCGCTGGAGTTTACCCCGTAGATTCCCGCTTACGCGGGAATGACATACGGGGCGGGAATGACATACGGGGCGGGAATGACAGATAAGGTGAAAATCGTCATTTTGCAGAACTCTAAATATTTCAAGGTGAAAG
>JASEGW010000239.1 GCA_030017825.1 bacterium
GTAAAATCATAAGGAATCCATCACTTGAACCCTCGAATCCTTGAGTCCTTGAACCCTTTTACAAAAACATGAGAACTTTTGGTTAATAAGTGCTATAAAATCTAATATCTTTGTTTTACATAGAAACATTGACATTAGAATACCAAAATGTTAGAATATTAGAAATTGTGTAACTATTCAGCAATGTTCAATGTAATAACATATTTCATTAGTGCGAAGTTTATGGTAATAGTTACGAAATTGTTAATATAATTTGGTTTCTATGTGTCTACGTGCTGGGTATTTTAAGTGAAACGAAAAGCCTGACCTGCTGTCCTGATTGACAATAAATATCTTTCGGATTATAGTAGTCTGGCAATTAGGCATCCAAATACATGAGCATACAGATAACAAGATACCTAAATAAATAGATATAAATCAGACTACCTGAAGATTTAATATAGTTTTGGAGTAAACATGAGCTCTATCAAAATTCAGAATATCCAGAATCTTATAAAAAAGGGTAAAAAAAAGGGATATATAACTCATACAGAAATAGATAGTATATTTGAAGATGGAAGCATTTATTCCGAATCTCTAGATAACTTCTTTGATACTATTACCAAAGAAGGGATTAAAATTGCAGAAGAATTTGAAAAAAAAGATGAAGAAAAAGAAGAGATAGAAGAAGCAAAAATTGAAAGAGAACCTACCGAGATTAAAGATGCTATTGAAATTTATCTTCAAGAAATCAGTAGAATTCCATTACTTACTTCTAAAGAAGAGCTTCTTTTAGCAAAAAAAATATCTACCTCTACAAAAGAAATTAGAGAAATTGAAAAAAGATATCGTCTTCCTATAGTAAAAATAAAGGGAGTTTACAAACGATGGGTGCACAAACAAATCACCAAAGAAGAACTTCCTTCATCTTTAAAAAATCTTACTGCAGAAAATTTTAAAGAACTGATTAAAGAAATTACCGCTATTGAAGACATCTCTCATAAATCTAAGAAAAATTTTATCGAAGCAAACTTAAGATTAGTAGTAAGTATTGCTAAAAAGTATTCCTCTCGAAGGCTTCCTTTTCTTGATTTAATAGATGAAGGAAATTTAGGAATGATGAAAGCTGTAGATAAATTTGATTACAAGCAAGGTCATAAATTTAGTACTTATGCTACTTGGTGGATAAAGCATACTATTGTGCGAGCTATAGCTGATCAAAGTAGAACTATCAGAGTTCCAGTATATATGATTGAAACTATCAGTAAATGCATTAAAGTAATCCGTAATCTTCTTCAAGAATTAGGACGAGAACCTACTTTAGAAGAAATCTCTAAAAAAATGCAAATATCTATTCATAAGATTATTGAAATTATAAATATATCTCAAGAACCTTCTTCTTTAGAAGCTCCAGTTGGATCAAGTGGCAATAGTATCTTAGGTGATTTAATTGAAGGTAGTGAATCTTTATCTCCTTTAAAAGCAGTCTTTTTAAATTTACTTCAAGATGAAATTAGCAAACTTTTAGAAAATCTAAACGAGAAAGAAAAAACTATTATAAAGCTTCGCTTTGGTTTGGAAAATTATAAACCTCATACTTTAGAAGAAACTGGAAAAATTATTGGAATTACTAGAGAAAGAGTGCGACAATTAGAATTTAAAGCTTTGCAAAAATTAAACGAGTTAAAAGTCAGTAGAGAGTTACATGATTTTCTATTAGAACATTAATTTAAACTAACGTAAAGCTATAGTGTAACAGTTTAGATAATTTGGCTAAAGTTAAAAGATAGTTTGGTTTAGAGGTTAAGATTGTAGGTATTGCATATTTGACAATAGATTGTGGGCCATAAAAGCTCTCCATTGTATAGCATTCATCACCTATTATCAAAAATAACCCCCCTAATCCAACTTCTATACCAGTTTCTTAACTATAACCCTTTGACTTTAACTAACCTGAGTTCGATTTAAATATAAGTTTAAGGATTAATATTTTTGAGCATTAAT
>JASEGW010000023.1 GCA_030017825.1 bacterium
AATTTCTTCTTTTTCTTTAAAAATTAAATATTTTCCTAATTTCAATTAATGCTCATAAATACTAATTTTTAAACTTAGGTTTATGCTGAGTAGTTACAAAATACATAAACTAGAAATTAATTCATAAAAAAAATTAGGTTAAAATTTGTAAACTTAAAATGCTAAGTTTTGTAAATAGAGTAATTATTGCCTAGATGAAATTATTGAATATGCGGTAAGTTATAAATTTAGGGAGGTAAATTTTGGATTGGAAAAATAAGACAGTTTTAGTTACAGGAGCTGCTGGATTTATTGGAAGTCATTTGACTGAAAAATTAGTGTCTTTAGGAGCCAAGACAAAGGCTTTCATTAGATATAATTCCCGTGGAAATCAAGGATTTATAGAAAATTTTAAACCACAAGTAAAGGAAAAATTAGAAATAATTGCTGGAGACTTAAAGGATCTCCAAGCTGTTAAAGAAGCTAGTAGAGAAGTGGATATAATCTTTCATTTAGGTTCTCTTATTGCTATTCCTTATTCTTATTTACATCCTACGGAAGTAGTTGAAACTAATGTTTTAGGTACCTTAAATGTTATGAATGCTGCAAAAGAGAATAATGTAAAAAGAATTATTCATACTTCTACCAGTGAAGTCTATGGTACAGCTATCTATGTTCCTATTGATGAAAAACATCCTCTGCAAGGGCAGTCTCCTTACTCTGCCAGCAAGATTGGAGCAGATATGATTGCAGAAAGTTTTTATCGGTCTTACGACTTACCTGTGATTACTATTAGGCCTTTTAATACCTATGGTCCTAGACAATCTGCTCGGGCAGTAATTCCTGCCTTGATTACTCAAATTATTGCTGGAAAAGATGTATTTTTAGGAAGCACAAAGCCAGTTAGAGATTTTAACTTTGTAGCTGATACTGTATGTGGCTTTATTAAAACGGCTGAGACTTCTAATATTGAAGGCGAAGTAATTAATATTGGCAATGGTAAAGGGATCACTATTGGGGAACTCACTGACAAAATCATAAGCTTGATTGGAAAGGAAGTGAAAGTTCTTTTTGATGCTACGAGAATAAGACCTACTAAAAGTGAAGTAGAAAGATTAATTGCTTCTAATGAAAAAGCTAAGAAACTAATTGGTTGGGAACCTAAAGTTTCTTTAGATGAAGGCCTTAAAAGGACTATTGATTGGATTTCTGATAATATTGCTATTTATAAACCTAGCAAGTATAATGTTTAGGAGAAGGTATGAAAGCAGTTATATTGGCAGGAGGGATAGGAAGTAGGCTTAGACCCATTACTTACTCTATTCCCAAACCGTTACTTCCAGTAGGAAGAAGGCCTATTATGGAAATTCAGATTGAACAGTTAAAAAGAGCAGGGTTTGATTGTATATATGTGGCTACAGGGTATCGTAGTGAATTAATTGAGGCTTATTTCAGAGATGGGTCTAGTTTTGGAGTAAATATTACTTATTCCAAAGAGACTAAAAGATTAGGTACAGCAAGTCCTATTAAATTATTAGAAGATAATTTAAGTGAACCTTTTTTAGTTATGAACGGAGATGTGTTAGTTAGAGAGAATTTTGAGAATATGTATAATCATCACATAGAGTCAGGTTGCGAAATGACCGTTTGCGTAAAAGATTATACGATTTCTGTTCCTTACGGAGTAATAGAGATTAATAAAGGTCGTGTTGGAGAAATAAAAGAAAAGCCAATTTTAAAATATTATATAGCTTCAGGGATTTATATGTTAAATCCTTCTGTTTTGAAATATATTCCTAAAAATGAATTTTATGATATACCAGATTTAGTAAAGAAACTTTGTAGTCTTGATAAAGGAGTAGGAAGTTATATTATTAAAAGTGATTGGATAGATATTGGAAAAGAAGAAGATTACGAAAAAGCTTCTATTGATATTCAAAAGTGGGAAGATGAAGGCTTTCTTTCAGAGAATGCGTAAGAATAAATTTCGAAGCGGCATTTTAAAATTTATATTAGCAAAGAAAAAATCCTTAAATTGTCAAGGATGTAATTATTATATTGAGAATAATTTTGGTTTTTAGCTTAAACAAAATAGTTAAATTAGGATTTGCAACTAAAAAATTTTTTTATGTATTCTTTTAAGAGGTTAATTGAAATATGCTTGCAGATGGTTATATATTTGATGAGGAAGAACAATTTATTTTTGGTGAATATGGAGAAGTTACGAAAAGATTTAAAGATGTGCTCCATAATTTTGAAGAAAGAGAAAAAATAGAACCGGTCTTTAATATCTGGAAGCAAGGCATAAAGAGAACTATTGATATAGTAGTTTCGCTTTTAATGATTATTCTTCTTTTGCCTTTCTATATACTTTTAGTAATTATTATTAAGTTAGATTCAAGAGGGCCTATATTTTTTAAGCAAAGGAGAGCAGGTTATCGAGGAAAAGTTTTTTATTGTTATAAGTTTCGATCTATGTGCGTAGATGCTGAAGCTAAAAAGGATAAATTGAGAGAAAGTAGCGAAGTGGATGGTCCAGTGTTTAAAATCAAAAAAGACCCCAGAACAACTAAATTGGGGAGATTTATCAGAAAGACTAGCGTTGATGAATTACCTCAACTTATTAATGTATTAAAAGGAGAGATGAGTTTAGTAGGACCTCGTCCTTTACCAATTGAAGAAGTAGCTAAGTTTGAAAGATGGCACCTAAAACGCTTGAAAGCAATACCTGGAATTACTTGCATTTGGCAGGTAAGTGGTCGTAATACTATTAGTTTTGATGACTGGATGCGCATGGATATTGATTATATAGATAGTTGGAGTATTTCTTTAGATTTTAAGCTTTTACTTCAGACTATTCCGGCAGTAATGTTTGGAACAGGGGCAAGTTGATTTTAGATAAATAATGACTATTTACAAAGATTGTAACTATTCAGCATAAACTTCGCACTAAGGAAATGTGTTGTCACATTGAACATTGCTGAGTAGTTACCAAAGATTAATAAAGAAAGGAAATGTATGGAAAAAGATAAAAGTATATCAAAATTATTTCATTTTTGTTTAATTACTACTTTTTTAATTACTACCTTTTTATTGTATTATACATCTTGGAATGGAATTGTATATTTGTTTGCTTCTCCTCACCTTTATATTATACCAATTCTTATGGCAGTTGTGTTATGGGGGCTAAGAGAAGGAGTAGTAACTTTAGTATTAGCTTTGCTATGCATATCTCCTCTATTTTATCAAAAAATAAGAACTGGAACGGTTAATGAAAATGTAATAATTTTATGTGAAATTATAATACTTTTATTGGTAAGTATATTCTTTGTAGAATTTGTAAAGAAGAGAATTCAAGAGATTACTAAAAGTGGAGGCATTGAAACTATTACAAAGACTACTGTAGACAAAGAAAAGGAATCCGAAAGAATTATAAAGAGTATTAGTAATCTTTGTAAAATGGTCAATGCCTCAATCTCCATAAAAGGAGACTATAAATTTATCTTAGAGGATGTTATCGATCATTTTAGAAGTCGTTGTTGCATAATTCTATTAAAGGATGAGAAAACTGATAATTTTTACCTGAAATATTTTGCAGGGGATACTAAAGAAGCAGAAAAAGTATTTAAATCAAATTTAGGGGAAGATATGAAGAACTTTATTATGAGAACTTCTGGAAATATTATTATTGGAGATGTTTGTGAAGATATTAGATATCGAAGTTTTTCTCAAGCTTTGGTGAGAAGCATATTATGCGTTCCTATGGTTTTGTATGGTAATATCACAGGCTTGATTTATGTAGATAGCCCTGTAAAGGAAGCTTATAATGATAAAGATTGTGAGCTATTATATTTATATGGCGAATTATTTACTATGCTTATAAAAGCAGAGCAGCTCCAAACTAGATTAGAGGAAGTTTCTATTTACGATGAAGTCTCCAGCTTAATGAGCGTGAGTTATTTTCACCAGAGATTGAATGAGGAGATTTCTCGGGCAAATAGATACAATACTAAACTTATGGTATTGTTAATATCGCTTCAACCAATAGGAACTGCTGAAGAAATATCCGCCTTTGTGGTAGATGATATTATTCTTAGGGAAATAGCTAACATATTCTTAAGATGTGTAAGGCAGGGCGATATTTTGGCTAAATACAAGAATTCATCTTTTGCTATCGTCTTAATAGATTGTAACACTAATTTAGCTTTTATTTCAGCAAAGCGCATTCAAAAATCTATTGCAGAATATTTAAATAGCATTAACATAAAGGAAAAAATTTCTGTGAATATTGGAATTGGAAAGTATAAACCAGGTTTATACAATAAGAATGAATTCCTAAGGAAATTGGAAAAAATTACTGAACAAGCTATACAAGAAAAGGGAAATATATTAATTATGGAATAACTTTATTTTAAAAGAATAACTACCAGCATCTTTATGGATGCTGGTTTTTTTATATGTAATAGTTTGGCTATATATTTTATGGCAGAGGATAATGTTTATTATAATTGGGAGCCTTAGATTATTATAGGGTATATAGAGAAAATATTTAGTATTATTAAAATTGTTTGTATTTTATGTCTTGTAGCAGAAAATTGCTTTTTGTAAAACGTAATTTTACAGGAGAAATAAATGGTAGAAGATGAATTATGGCAAGTTAAAAGAATAAAGTATAAATGGCAAAAAAAAGATAATATATTTTTCAAACAAAAGAAGAAAAAAAGATGTCCTGTCAAGATAATAAAAAAAGATATTGCTAAAAAGATAGAGGAGATTCCAAAGGCAATAAATAAAGAAATTAAAAATGAAGCCATAAATGTAATTTGCCAAACAGTAGAAGATGTTAAATATGGAAAGATAGTTAATAGCAAAGAAACAAAAAAAATAATAAGGAATATGATTAAAGAAATCACTGAAAATAGAGATGCTATGTTAGAATTAGAAAGAATTAAAGAATATGATGATTATACTTTTGTTCATTCTTTAAATGTCTGTATTCTTTCTATGTTGATTGGAATGGAATTAAAGATAGATAGAAAGAATTTGGAAGAATTAGCCTTAGGTGCTTTGTTGCATGATATAGGCAAGACATTAATTTTAAATAGTATTCTTAACAAAGAAGAACAATTAGCTAGTATAGAATTTGAAGAAATAAAAAAACATCCTTTGTATAGCTATCAAATTATTTCTCAAGATAGATACATTGGCGAAATACCTAAAACCATTGCTTATCAACATCAAGAAAGGTATAATGGTTCGGGATATCCTCAAGGATTAAGGGGTAGTGAGATTAATAATTATGCTGTGATAGCTTCTTTGGCTGATGTTTATGATGCTTTAATAACAGATAGGGTTTACAGAAGAGCGCTTTTGCCTTATGAAGCAATGAAAATTATTATTGGTTCTAGTGGGATAGATTTTAATCCTGATATTGCTGGATCTTTTGTAAAGAGCATGTCTATTTATCCTCCTGGAAGCTTAGTTCGTTTAAATACAGGAGAAATTGCTATAGTAGTTAGAGTTAGCAAGGAATCAATTATTAGACCTATTATTAGAGTAATTCTAGGCCCTTCTGGGGCAACTTGTAAAGAAACTATAGAGATTGATCTAACAAAAGAAGATAAACATTATATTATAGGAGCTGTGGATATTGACGTACTTAATAGATAACTACATACCAAAATATACTAAGTTATTTAGAAGCTCAAAGTTAAAAGAAAAAAAAGAAGTTTTAAATAAAATATTAGAAAGTTGTATCCTTTGTCCTAGACAGTGTAAAGTTAATAGGAAGAAAGGAGAGATAGGATACTGTAAATCAGGAAACTTGGCAAAAGTTTCAAGTTTTAATCCTCATTTTGGCGAGGAAGATTGTTTAGTGGGAAGAGGTGGTTCAGGAACAATCTTTTTTACTAATTGTAATTTAGGATGTGTTTTTTGTCAGAATTACGATATAAGTCATTTGGGAAAAGGAAGTGAGGTTAGTTACGAAGAGCTTGCAAGTTATATGCTGAGCTTGCAAGAATTAGGATGTATTAATATTAACTTAGTAACCCCTACTCACTTTATTCCTCAAATCGTAGAAGCTCTTATTATTGCTACTCACAAAGGACTTAATCTTCCATTAGTTTACAACTCTTCTGGGTATGAAAATGTTCAAATCTTAAAAATTTTAGAAGGAATTATTGATATTTATATGCCAGATGCTAAATATTTTCATCAAGAAATTAGCAAGAAATATTCTAATGCCAAGGACTATCCAGAAGTAATGAAAAATTCCTTAAAGGAAATGCATAGACAGACAGGAGATTTAATATTTAATGATTGCGGCGAAGCTCAAAGAGGACTTTTAATAAGACATTTAGTCCTGCCGCATAATTTAGCAGGAACTAAAGAATTAGTTTCATTTATAGTTAATGAAGTATCTCCTAATACTTATATCAATGTTATGGCTCAGTATAGACCTATGTTTAAAGCTTCTCAGTATGAATTAATAAATAGGTTGATAACTATAGAAGAATTTGAAAAAGCTAAGAATTATGCCTTAGATAAAGCTTTGATTTTAGTCTAAGAGAAAGAAAAGAAATTTATTGTCAAGAAATGTTAGTTATGATATAAATATTATAATTCTATGCTATTTAACCTGAGTTCGACATAAGAATATGTTCCTTTATTTTAAGTTTAAGACTTAATATTTCTTCGCTAAATTAAAATCTTAACGTAAAATACATAATTTTTAATTTCTTCTTTTTTCTTTAAAAATAGATATTTTCCTAATTTCAAGCGCGCCAAGATAAGCTCTTTAAATTCTAAGGAACTAAAAAGGTGTTCCTCATCGTAAATGTCTGTCAGCGATGTAGCCTGAGGTGCAGTACTATTGAGTAACCTGTAGCACTGAAGCCACCTGACAAATTCCATTATTAGATGGTAGAGACAAACCAGCAGACCGTAATGTAATGTGAACCCATATAACCCGTCTTAAGCGAAGGGGCTCTGCTTTAACTGGCGTTTTCAGAGAGAGAAGGGACAGTAGATTGGAAAATAACCTACCAACTACGGATAAAGTTCAGGAATTCCAACGAAAACTATACCTTAAGGCAAAGTCAGATTGTATAGAGACTATCGTGTCAGTTGGATGAACGCCTTAAGATAAGCAGTTATCGGAAAGCCGTGCGAGGGAAAACCTCACGCACGGTTTGATGAGTGGGTGCTGGAAATAGGGTATGGTTGAGATATTGTGACACTCCAAGAGGAAATGGGGAGAAACAGGGAATACAAACTTCGACCTGTAGTTACTGCGCCAGCGTTCTATTCTACTTAATGTTCAGAAATATTAATTCTTAAACTTATATTTAAATCGAATTCAGGTTATTTAAGTTAAAATAAGCTAAAAAGGTGAAGCAGCAACTCAAAAATGGAGTTTTGAAATAGATAAAAATTTAATTATTTAAAGGGAGATAATCTTGTTAACTTGTTGTGAAAAATGTAAAAATTATACCCATTGTGAAAGAAAATGGATTTTAGGAGAAAAAGGCATTAATCCTTCTTGTTGTGTAGAATGTGAAGAATTTAATGTATGTATAGAAAAAAATACTTTAGAGAGATGGGATATCATTCATGGAAAAATGGCAAATAAGAAGAAAAGTAATAATATTTTTTTATAAGATACTACATTCAAATCCTATAATTAAACTCCAAAACTTCCAACCCATTAACTCTTCAACTCTAAAGCTTCAATGTATTTTTAGGTTAAAATATAAATAAAAAGTAATATATGAGGTGAGCTATGAAAGATATATTAAAGATATTATCTAGGAATGGAAAAGAAAAGCCAGAGAAAATTGCTACTATGGTAGGAAAGACCAAAGATGAAATAGAAAAGATAATAAAAGAAATGGAAGAAAAGAAAGTTATCATAAAATACAAGGCTTTAATAGATTGGGAAAAAGCTGGTGAAGATATTGTTTATGCTTTTATAGATGTGAAAGTTATTCCAGAACGAGATGTAGGTTTTGATGCTGTGGCTAAAAGAATTTATAAATATCCTGAAGTTCATTCTATGTATTTGATGTCTGGTTCCTATGATTTTTCGGTAGTAGTAGCTGGCAAAACCATGAAAGAAGTAGCTTATTTTGTAGCAGAACGTTTAGCTACTATTGAGCAAGTTCAGAGTACAGCTACTCACTTTGTTTTAAAAACGTATAAAATAGATGATGAGATCGTAGTTTCTTTAGAAGATAAAGATAAAAGATTAAAGGTGAGCTATTAAGATATGAAGAATTTTATCAATAAAAAAGTATTAGAAATTCCGCCTTCTGGGATTAGGCGGTTTTTTGATATTATTGCTACTATGGATGAAGTTATTTCTTTGGGGGTGGGAGAACCAGATTTTGATACTCCATGGCATATAAGAGAGTCAAGTATATATTATATTGAGCAAGGATATACTACTTATACTTCAAACTCCGGATTAATAGAATTAAGAGAAACTATTTCCAAAAAACTTTTTCAAGAGCACTATTTAGAGTACAATTCCCAAGATCAAGTGTTAATTACCGTAGGAGTAAGCGAAGGATTAGATTTAGCTCTACGAGCTATATTAAATCCAGGAGATGAAGTAATTGTTCATGAACCATCTTATGTTTCTTATAAACCTTGTATAATTATGGCCGGGGGAGTTCCTGTGGTAGTGGAGACTAAATTAGATGATGATTTTCAATTAAGAGCAGAAGATGTAGAAAAAGTTATTACTAAAAAAACAAAAGCTATTTTAATCTCTTATCCAAATAATCCTACAGGAGCCATCATAAATAAAGATAATTTAACAAAAATTGCTAAGATTGTGGAAAAATATGATCTTCTTGTGATCTCTGATGAAATATATGGGTATTTAACTTATAAAGGAGAACATACTTGTTTTGCTACTTTGCCAGGAATGAAAGATCGAACTATTTTATTAAATGGATTTTCTAAGGCTTATGCCATGACTGGGTGGCGTATTGCTTATGCTGCTTCTAATAGAGATATTATAAAAGCTATGACTAAGATTCATCAATATACTATGCTTTGTGCTCCTATTATTAGCCAAAAAGCTGCCATAGAGGCTTTAAATAATGGGTACTCTTATATGAAAAGTATGATTGAAGAATATAACCAGAGAAGGAGATTGATAATAGAGAGCTTGAATAAAATTGGTTTAAATTGTTTTAAGGCCTTAGGCGCTTTTTATGTTTTTCCGTCTATAGAAAATACTATCTTAAGTGATGAAGAATTTGCTGAAAAATTACTTTTGGAAGAAAAGGTAGCTGTTGTGCCAGGATCAGCTTTTGGAGATTGTGGGCGAAATTTTATTCGCTGTTCTTATGCTACCTCTTTAAATGAAATAGAAGAAGCGTTAAAAAGAATACAAAGATTTTTTGAAAGGTATAAGAAATGAATAAATTATGGGAGGTTGATCCAGAAATAGCCCAAGTAATAGAAAAAGAAAAAGAGAGACAAGAAGAAAAGTTAGAAATGATTGCTTCTGAGAATACAGTGAGCGAAGCTATCCTTATTGCCCAGGGTTCTATTCTTACTAATAAATATGCTGAAGGCTATCCTGGAAGAAGATATTATGGTGGATGTGAAAATGTAGATTCTGCTGAAAGCTTAGCCCAAGAAAGAGCAAAAATTGTTTTTGGGGCAGAACATGTAAATGTTCAACCTCATTCTGGTTCTCAGGCAAATATGGCTGTTTATTTTGGAGTGTTAAAACCTGGAGATAAAGTATTAGGATTAGACCTTAGACATGGAGGACATTTAACTCACGGAAGTCCAGTAAACTTTTCTGGAATGTTATATCAAGTAATTTCTTATGGTTTAAATAAAGAGACGCAACTAATAGATTATGAAGAAGTTGAAGCGATTGCCCTTAGAGAAAGACCTAAAATGATAATTGCTGGAGCAAGTGCTTATCCCCGAAAGATAGATTTTTCTATATTTCAAAAGATTGCTAAAAAAGTAAGAGCTTTTTTAATGGCAGATATTGCTCATATTGCAGGTCTTATTGCCGCTAAATTACATCCAAACCCTATGTCTTTTTGTGATTTTGTAACTTCTACTACTCATAAAACCTTACGAGGCCCTCGAGGAGGAATGATCTTATGCAAGAAGAAATATGCTAAAATTATTGATAAGATGATTTTTCCAGGTATTCAAGGAGGTCCTTTAATGCATATTATTGCTGCTAAAGCAGTGTGCTTAAAAGAAGCTATGAGTGAAAAATTTATTACTTACCAAACTCAAATTATAAAAAATGCTAAAATTTTAGCAGAAAGTTTAATTGATTATGGATTTAAATTAATTAGTGGAGGAACTGATACTCATTTAATATTAATTGACTTGAGAAATAAAGGACTTACTGGAGCTAAGGCTGAAGAAATGTTAGGTAAAGCAGGAATTACCGTAAATAAAAATACA
This sequence comes from bacterium, assembly GCA_030017825.1. Taxonomy (GTDB): domain Bacteria; phylum UBA9089; class JAHJRX01; order JAHJRX01; family JAHJRX01; genus JASEGW01. Next base: position 10,435 of record JASEGW010000023.1, read on the forward strand.
GTTCCTTTTGATACAGAGTCAGCTTTTATAACCAGCGGAATAAGGTTAGGTACTCCTACTTTAACTTCCCGAGGCATGAAAGAAGAAGAAATGAAGAAAGTGGCTTACTTAATAGATGAAGTAATTTCTTCTAAAGGCGAAAAAAATGTAATTTTCAAGATAAGAGAAGAAGTAGGAAATTTATGCAAGAAATTTCCTTTGTATAATTAGATTATTCTAAAACATAGATTAATAAGTATTTTAAAGCACTGCGTTTATCTTTTTCTGTTAAATAACCTGAGTTCAACATAAGAATATATTCCTTTATTTTAAGCTTATATTTAAATCGAACTCAGGTTAAATAATAATTGAAAGTAGTTAGTAAATAATTAAATGATGATTAACTTAAATAAAATATTTTTCTACTCATTATTTATCAATTAGACTAATTTTTTAGACTAATTTTTGCACTTTTCCTGAACGAAGGCAGTTAGTACAAACATTTATATGAGCTACAGTTTTATTAACCATAGCCTTTATTCTTTGTAGGTTAGGCATCCATCTTCGTTTAGTTTTAATATTAGAATGGCTGACCTTATGTCCTACCATAGGACCTTTTCCACAAATATTACAAACCTTAGCCATTTTATTCTCCTTGATATTTTAGACTGTTTATAGCACCTATTAATCATAATTTGACATAGAGCAAATTGATTTAACTATAAACGAACATTATTTATTACATGTCCCGTAGGGACAACATATCGGTAGCAATAAATATCATACAAACATAAATGCCGTAGGCATGATATATTTAAAATTCAATCGGTTTAAAAACATATCGTTCCTACGGAACTGATTAATTTGTATATGGTTTTCTACCGATATTATGTTCCTAACGGAACAATTATTCTCATACCTTATTTATCTACATTGTCCTATGTCCACTTTTGGTTAATAACTGCTATAGTAACTAGATATTGAATTGGAGACTTTATTGAATTTAACTAATATGCTTATTTCTGTGTGTATATTTATTATGGCTGTAGCTGTTCATGAAGTGGCTCATGGTTGGACAGCTTTTAGATATGGTGATTCTACTGCTTCCGATGCTGGAAGACTTACCTTTAATCCCTTAGTACATTTAGACTTAGTAGGTTCTTTTATTTTGCCTTTGGCTTTAATTTTACTTGGTGTTCCAGCGCTAGGTTGGGCAAAACCTGTACCTGTTAATTTTAATAATTTAAATCACCCTAAAAAAGATATGATTTTGGTGGCTCTTGCTGGACCTATTGTTAATATTATAATGGCTATTCTGTTTTCTATTCCTATTAGATTAAATTTTTTTGATGAGTATTCTTTTTTAGGAAAATTGTGTTTTAATGGAATCATAATCAATTTAATATTAGCTATCTTTAACATGATTCCTGTTCCTCCTTTAGATGGATCCAGAATAGTAACAGGTTTGCTTCCATGGAAGTATGTATTTAGGTATAATAAATTAGAGCCTTATGGATTCATTATTCTCTTGATAATGCTTTGGGGTGGTCTTTTACAAAATGTAATCTTGCCTTTTGTAGGAAGTTTAGTTTCTATATTGATAGGAGTAAAGTAATTGGTTGATAAGGGTATTGTTCTAAGCGGAATGAGACCTACGGGTAAATTGCATTTAGGCAACTTAATGGGGGCTTTAAATATGTGGATAAAGCTTCAGAAAGAATATTCTTGCTTTTTTATGGTGGCAGATCTTCATGCTCTTACTACTGATTATGGTGATACCAAAGAAATTAGAGAGAATATTGTGCAGATGGTTATTGACTGGTTGAGCGTAGGCATAGATCCTAAAAATACGGTAATATTTAGGCAATCTGAAATTTTGGAACATTCTGAGCTTTGCCTTCTTCTTTCAAATATAACTCCTTTACCTTGGTTATTTAGAAATCCCACTTATAAAGAGCAGTTAAAAGAGCTTAAAAAAGAAGAAATTTTTACCCATGGTTTTTTAGGTTATCCTGTATTGCAGGCTGCTGATATTTTATTATACAAAAGTAAAATAGTTCCAGTAGGTATTGATCAACTTCCACATTTAGAATTGACTCGAGAAATTGCTAGAAGATTTAATAATTTATATAAAAAAGTATTTCCTATTCCCCGACAAATATTAACAGAGTCACCAAAATTGACAGGTACTGATGGAAGGAAGATGAGTAAAAGTTATAACAATTGTATTTACATAAGTGATGACAAAGAAAGCATTATCAAGAAAGTAAAAAATATGATTACAGATCCAGCAAGGATTAGAGTAAGCGATAAAGGTCACCCTGATATTTGTAGCGTTTTTGCTTTATTTAATAATTTTCCTCATCACTTTGCAAAATATGACATAGAAAGAGAATGCAAAGAAGGAAAATTGCCTTGTGTAGAGTGTAAGCAATGGCTATATTCATCTGTTCTTGAAGATTTAAAAGAAAATTATGAAAAAAGATTATATTATGAAAAAAATAAAGAAGAAATAAATAAAGTATTAGAGCTTGGAAAAGAAAAAGCTCTTAGAATAGCCCGAAAGACAATGGAAGAAGTAAAGCAAGCTATGCAGTTGGCCTGAAGACAGATATCAAAAATTAAATTTTTGTTATTTCTATAAAATAGAAAAGAATTAATAATTAAGTACATGGAAAATGAAAAGTGTATCAAGTAAATTTAAATGTATTTAAAGGACCCTTTGATTTATTGCTATATTTGATTAAAAAGCAAGAAGTAGATATTTATGATATTTCTATATCGGAAATTACTGATGAATACTTAACTCATTTGAATAAAATAGAAACATTAGATTTAAATGAATTGAGTAGATTCTTGGTAATAGCGGCAATTTTAATTCAAATAAAATCCAAAGCTCTGCTTCCAGAAAAAGAAAAAAATGAGTTAGAAATAGAGGAAGAAGAAACAGAAAGTGAGCTTTCTCGAAAATTAGCTAATTATAAGAAGTATCAAGAAATTACCAAAATACTAGAACAATACAAAGAAGATAATGAAGAAATATATACTAAACTTCATCAAGAAGAAGAAAAAGAGTTAGATTTGGAGAGTTTAAAGTTAAAAGATCTTATCGTGGCTTTCTCTGAGATTATTAAGGAGTTTTCTCAGAAAGAAGATGTTTTGGAAGTTAGAGGAGAAGAGATAAGCTTGTTAGATAAGATAGAAGAAATTAATGAAATTGTTTCCAAAAGAGAAAATGTTAGGTTTTCAGAAATTTTTGCAAGATGTCGCAGCAAAATGGAGTTAATTGTGGCCTTTTTAGCTTTATTGGAATTAATTAGAAGAAAAAAAGTAAGAGCATTTCAAAAAGAACATTTTTCTGAAATATGGCTTTCAAGTGCATGAGAATGGATAAACAAGATTTAAAAAATATTATTGAGTGCTTCTTATTTGTAACTAACGAGCCTATTCCTATAGATAGAATTGCTCGTTTTTTTAATGTAAAGGAAAAGCCTGTTAAGGATATTATTTATGAACTCAAAGAGGAATATAATGAAAATAATCGAGGCCTTTTACTCATAGAAGTGGCCAATGGATTTCAAGTAGCTACTAAACCTCAATATGGAAAATGGGTTAGAAACTTCTTTAGGCTTCCAAAAAAGATAAAGCTTACCAAGCCCACCATAGAAACTCTTTCTATAATAGCCTTTAATCAGCCTATTGTTAAGGCAGAGATTGAAGATATTAGAGGAGTGGAAGTGAGAATGATTTTGGCCAATTTATTAGAGCATGATTTAATAAAGATTGTAGGACGCAAAGAGACGATTGGAAGACCACTTTTATACGGAACAACAGATAAATTCCTGAAAGCTTTTGGGCTAAAAGATCTTAGCATGTTGCCAAAGATTGAGGAGATAGAGGAAATTTTTGATGACTTTGGAGCGACTGCATAAAGTTCTTTCTAAAGCAGGCATTACTTCTAGAAGAAATGCAGAAAAGTTAATTTTAGAGGGAAGGGTTAAGGTAAATAATCAAATTATTACCAAATTAGGAATTAAAGTAGATCCTTGCCTTGATGAGATTTTAGTAGAGAATAAGAAGATTAGTTTAGAAAAAAAAATATATTTGTTGCTTTATAAACCTAAAGGTTATATAACTACTTTATTAGATAAGCACCAAAGGCCAAAAGTAATAGATTTAATTGAAGGTATTAAAGAGAGAATTTATCCTGTAGGAAGACTGGATTTTGATACTTCGGGTGTTTTGTTATTAACCAATGATGGCGAGTTTTCTAATAAGCTTACTCATCCTAAGTTTAAAGTTGAGAAGTCTTATTTAGTAACATTTGAAGGGTATATTTCAGATCAAAACATAAAAAAATTGAGATCAGGCGTTAATTTAGAAGATGGGCTTACCTTGCCAGCTAAGATAAAAATATTACAAAGAGACAAGAAATTTACTAAACTTTTAATGACCTTAAAGGAAGGTAGAAATAGGCAAATAAAAAGAATGGGTGAAGCTATTAACCATAAAGTGTTAAGTTTAGAAAGAATAGCTTTTGCTGGATTAGATTTGGGAAGTTTAAAAATGGGTGAGTATAGACATCTTACCCAAGCTGAAAAAAATAGATTGTTGGGAGAGAATAATGATTGATCTGCATATGCATTCCTTGCTTAGTGATGGGATTCTACTTCCTTCCGAGTTAGCCAGGCAAGCCAAAGAAAAAGGGTATAAAATTATCGCTATTACCGATCACGCTGATTCTTCCAATATAGATTTTATTATACCTCGAATAGCTAAAGTAAGTAAGGAATTAAGTACTTATTTGAAAATTGAAGTAATTCCAGGTATTGAAATTACCCATGCTCCTCCTCAAGTTATTCCTGATCTAGTAAATGAAAGCAGGAGTTTAGGAGCAAAAATTGTTATAGTTCATGGAGAAACAATTTGTGAACCTGTGGCAAAGGGTACTAATTGGGCAGCTTTAAACTGCGATATTGATATCTTGGCTCATCCTGGTTTAATTTGCGAAGATGAAGTAAAGCTTGCCAAGAAAAATAACATTGCTTTAGAAATAACCACTCGTTTAAGTCATTCTGTGTGTAATGGGCATGTAGTTAATATGTCTAAGAACATAGGAGCTAAATTAGTAATAAACTCAGATGCTCATACTGATGGAGATATACTAAATAAATCAAAAATATATGATATTGCTAAAGGTGCAAGCTTAAAAGAAGAAGAAATAGAAAGAGCTTTAAATAACGCTCAAGAAATAGTAAATACCAGGATGATAAAGTGACAAAGAAAATTACTAAAAAAGATTTAAAGGAAGATAAATTATTAAATATAGTGTTAACAGGTATAGATTATCTCAAAAACAATAAGATTTCGGCTAAAAAGATTCTCTATGCAATTGGGGCAATTTGTTTAATACTTTTTGTTGCTTATTCTTATGTAAAAGGTCAAAAACAAGAAGCTGAAACTTTATATAGGGAAGCCTTAAGAATTTACCAAGAAAGCAGCAATGAAGAAGGCTATAAGGAAGCAAAAGATACTTTTAAAAAAGCCTTAAAATTTAAACGCACAAGAGCTGGAAAATTAGCTTTCTTATATGCTGGAAATTGTTGTTATAAACTTAAAGAATATCAGGAAGCATTAAAACATTATAAGTCTTTTGTGCAGAATTTTGACGAATATCCTTTAATTGCATTAGGATTTGTATCTTTAGCTAATACTGCAGAAGACTTAGATAATTTTCAAGAAGCTATTAACAGCTATAAAGAGCTAATTAGGAATTATCCTCAAAGCAGTTTAGTTCCTTATGCTAAAATAAGATTAGCTAAATGTTATGAAGAAATAAAAAATATCAAGGAAGCCAAAAAAGTATTAAAAAAAGTTATAGAAGAATATCCTGATACTAAATGGAAATTTATAGCTTCTTTTTATCTAAATATTATGAAAGAAGCAAATTAAATAAAAAATGCTCAGAAATGGAAAAACTGCCTTGTTCTTTCTTCAAAAGAAACACTCTTATTGTAGCTCAAGATTTATTAGGAAAGTATTTAGTAAGAGTTTGCAATAATAAGCTGATAGGTAAAATTGTAGAGACTGAAGCTTATATGAGTAGTAACGATCCTGCTTGCCATGCCGCTAAAAAAAGAACTTCTCGTAACGAAATCATGTATCAAGATGCAGGTGTATTATATATTTACCTCATTTACGGTATGTATTATTGTTTGAATATTGTTACCGAAGAAGAGGGAAAGCCTTGTGCAGTTCTTATTAGAGCTTTAGAACCCATAGAAGGAATGCAACAGATGATGGAATATAGAAAAACACAGAAGATTAAGAACCTTACTAATGGCCCTAGCAAGCTTTGCCAAGCTTTAAATATTAATAAAAAATATAATGGCATAGATATTAGCGGAGATAATTTTTATCTTACCAATGGAGAAGTAGAAGACTTTGAAATAGTGAAGGCCTCTCGCATTGGAATAAAGGTAGGCACTGAAAATCTATGGCGTTTTTATATTAAAGATAATCCTTTTGTTTCAAAGACATAGTAAAAAAGAAGTCAGAAGCAAGAAGACAAAATATATTTAATCATATATGCAATCCAATAAAAAAATTGACATAAAAACAATATTCTACCAATATATC
>JASEGW010000240.1 GCA_030017825.1 bacterium
ATATATTGTTGCACATGAGAGAACAATCATTAAACGGTATTGATGAACAGGTTAAACAGAAGATTTTCAGCGTTCCATGAACGCTTATATCCGAAAGAAATCACAGGGAAAACGATAAAATGAACCATCCCGAAAAGGAGCTTTAATGATCACTCAACAGCATAAAGATAATCTTATTTTATCATTAAAGACATTTTTTGAAGAAAAGACAAAAGACTATAACCTTGATATGGCTTTTTTATATGGTTCATGGGCAACTGGTTATCCGAGAGAGGATTCTGATGTAGATTTAGCTGTATTATTTTTATCAGAATTACTATCTGATGATGAAATATTTGACATTATCACGGATATTTCATATAATCTTTCTTCAAAGATTAATAAAGAGGTAAGTATACTTCCAATATATAGGGATTTTAGAAAACCTATGCTTTATTATAATGCTATTATTCTAAGTAACCCAATATACATTAAAGACTTTCAAGAATATGTTAAGTTAAAAAATGAAGCTATATTTCAGATGGAAGATTTTAGTATATTTGGGATAAAATGGCAGATAGAAATGACGCGGAAGAATTTGGAGGCACTACAGTATGGTTAAGTTTGAGTATGCAAAAGGAAGAATTATCGAATCTCTCCAATTTATCTCTGATGAAATGAAAGAATTTGATACAGAATATGCAAATAAGACATGGAAGGAATATGAAGAAGATAAAAAGATTCAAAAAATTATAGAAAGGACTATTGAAAATATCCTCACTGCACTTATTGAAGTAAGTGGAAGTATACTTACACAAGAAGGTATTATAGTAGAAAATTATGCTGATGCATTAGGAAAATGCGCTAAATTATTTAAGCTTACAGAGGAAGAGCAACAAAGTATAGAAAAATTAGCCAGTATTAGAAATCGTTTAGCTCATAGGTATCTTAATCTTAAATGGCAAGTAATAAATATGTATAAAACTAATTGTAATTTGATTAAAGAATTATTAACTTCTATATTGAAAAGAGAAGAAGATACAAGGAGGATTATATGCTGACTGCTTATATTAATACGGCTATGAGTAAAGCACATTATGAAATTTTGCCTGATGGAGAAGGGTATTTTGGAAAAATTAATGGTTTTCAAGGGGTTTGGGCTAATGCAGATACGCTTGAATCTTGTAGAGAGGAATTACGGGAAGTCTTGGAAGAGTGGATTTTAATAGGCCTTAAAATGGGGCATTCCATTCCAGCTATTGAAGGAATTGACCTTAATATTAAGGAAGCAGCTTAATGCCAACAATAAAACCGATTAAACGCAAAGAGTTGATTTATTGCCTACAGCAACTTAATTTTAAGGGTCCATATTCTGGAGGCAAACACCAATTTATGGTTAAAGGAATAAGGAACAAAGAGCAAGAAACAAGGGAAAAAACCTTGTTGGGCACTTTGTCTTAGGCATTTGAGGCTTGACACAACACTATGAAGAAAGGATGAATTGGAGGAGAAATCATGAAAAAGTTATTATTTTGTATGGCAATGAGTATTTTTTTGGAGGCAGCACCTCTGGCAGAGGCAGCTGCCTCTATGCCACCGCCAAGGGATGAATCATGGAAAAAGGGTGTTACTGCCTTTGGTAATTACGACTATGAACAGGCGTTCTTCTGCTTTATAGAATCGCCAGCTCCTCTGGCAAAGTATTATTTGGCAAAGATATACTTTGGTGATGTTTTTATGAATAACTTGGAAGGGACATCGATCCTTGAGATTAATCGTCAGAAAGCCATAGAGGTGCTTAATACGGTTATAAATTATTCGGATGCTCAGGAATTGAAAAGCAAATACACATCCTTGATGAATTCCTCTGAAGCCTTAAGCAGGTTTTATTATGAACGTGGAAACTATGAAGAGGCTGAAAAGGCAATTGAACATGTTCAGGGCAAAGAAGCAGAAGAGGTGAGACAGAGATACCAAT
>JASEGW010000241.1 GCA_030017825.1 bacterium
TTAGCGAAGAAATATTAATCCTTAAACTTAAAATAAAGAAACATATTCTTATGTCAAGCTCAGGTTAATTTAATAACATTTTTAGGGCTTAACTTGTTAGATAAATCTATTTTCCTTGGCTGCCCTGATTAACCCATAGCATCCCGTAAGCATCATATCTCCGTAAGGATTAGCAAAATAGTAGCCCATATTTTTGGCTATCTCTCTTTTGGGGCCTGTAACTGTAACTAATTCATATCCTTTGTTTCTTTGATAAAGAGAATTTATGAAACAACCATGTCCTCCAGCAGAAAAAACTTCTTGATGGCTCAAGTTTCCATTAACAAATTTATGAATTAAACTTTTAAGCTTTTCACTGTCCATATTTCGGGTATGCTCCTCAAAAACTCCCCATATTTTATCTTTTTTAAGCAATACCCCTAAGGTGTGCTGATTGCCAATATTAAGAATCACTACCCCTCTCTCTTTTTCTCTCTCTACCAAGTGATCGCATATAGCTCCCCATACTGCTGCAAAGCCTGTATCCATTAGAATAGCTTGAGGAATATATTTTTGGATAGATTTCATGCGGGTAAATTCTAAAGGAATCTCTTTGTAGATTAAATGATTTATATAGCCATTGTCTTGAATAAATTTCTTAATTAAAGAAAAGCGAAAGTCTCGATTGCTTCCCTCTTTGCATTCTCCGTGGTCTTGGACAGCAATTATAAATTTACGAGGCAAAGACAGAGAAAATCCTCTCAGCACTTCTGAAAGAATGGTTAAATCAACATCTTTCATTTCAATAGCCTCAGATTCTCCGCTAAAAGCATCTGTAACTGCCACCCCCATAGAGTTCACTTTTTCTAAATTATCATGAATACTCTTAGCTGCTTCTTCTTTGGCCATAACTCTTAATCCTGCTCTTAAGTGATCTTTTATAGCCTTAGTAGAAGGTCCTCCACCCATAAGGTAACCATATAAAAATATATTCTTTTTAGTATGGGTAGCTTTCCTAATTTTCTTAGAGATAATTACAGTTTGGGAGGGCATAATTAATTTAAAACAGTTCTCCATCTCTTGGCAAGGATTATATATTAAAATATCTTGGGTCCCTCCACCTACATCTATAGCTAAAACAGTGTCTTCAGTATCCAATTCCTTAATCTGACAGCTACATTTCATAAATTTTCACCTATCTTAATCTCTATATCACCTTTGGTTACACCTTTTAGCGAAGAAAGCATCCCTTTAATAGTACCTCCAATTATTCTTTCTACAAAAGTAGTCATAGGAATCTGTCTACCAGCAACTTTAACTATGATTTTAGGGTTTAAAGAAACACAATCCTTAAAATTTTTTCTTCCTGCTACTACTTCTTTAGCAAATTCATAACAATTTAAAGATTCACACTTTTTACAATTTAAATTAGGAAGTTTAAAAGCCTTTTTTATAATTAAGTCCGCTATATCTTTAATATTTTTTAAAACAAGTATTTCTGGATATTTTGTATCTCCATAAGCACATATTGCCAAACCATCACATAAATCTATTAATTCCTCCTTATTCTTAGCACAGATAATCTTAGGGTAGCTTTTTTCTCTCTTAAATCCTTCCACTAAAACTATATCTGCTTTTATAAATTTCAATATTTCTTCTAAGCACAACTGCTCTTTTGTAATTAACATAGCCTCTTGGTTAGAGATAGCTGCTACTTGGTAAGAATATTCTTTATGCTTTGAGGTATCTTTTTCCTGATGCCCTAATTGGCCATGGGCATGTTTAACCGTAGCTACTTTTAATCCTCTTAAACTTAATTCCTGAGCTAAACTAACTACTAAAGTAGTTTTCCCACTATTCTTGTACCCAATAATTCCTATTACTTTCATTTATACCACCTGTTATTATATGGAATCCATTAATTAATCTGACATAAGAAATGTTTATTGTTCTATTTGAA
>JASEGW010000242.1 GCA_030017825.1 bacterium
TGGTCATTCAGGGCACCCACGAAGTGGGTCGTTGTTTCGTGCTTCGAGCTTTACCTTCAATATCCAAATCCTTAAGTGCGCTACAATACCTAATTATTTTTGCATGGGTACTTAGAACGGTTTTGGAAAGCTTATCTTGTTAAGCAAAACCATGTTTAGCTAATGTATTGTAGCTTATTTCTTCTTGAATATTCCCATTTGTAAGCCTTGCTACATATTTACCTATAACATCTGCTTCAATATTAACTAAACCACCTAAATTAAGTTCGCCTAAATTTGTCAATTTCATAGTGTGGGGAATTAAGGATACTTTAAATTTATTTCTATCTAATTCCACTATAGTTAGACTTACTCCATTTACTGCTATAGAACCTCTTTTGATTAAATATTTACTTATTGCTTCTGGGATTTCAAATTCCATGAGGCAAGAGTTCTCTATATACTTCTTGTTTTTAAGCTGTGAAGTGGCATCTATATGGCCTGTTACTATATGCCCTCCTAAGCGGTCATTTATCCTCAAAGCTCTTTCCAAATTTACTCTATCTCCTGCTTTCAGTAATTTTAGATTAGTCACATGGATTGTTTCTGGCATAACATCTACATCAAAAGAACCTTTATCAAACTTTACTACTGTTAGACAAACGCCATTTACTAATATACTATCTCCAACCTTAATATCCTCTAATATAATTTCTGCTTGTATTTTAAATCCATCCCCTCTTCTTTGTATAATTTTACCAATTTCTTCTGTAATGCCAGTAAACATAATTAAAACATATCTCCAATTTAATCATTTTATAATAATTAATTCTTAATGTCAATGCTATTTTATTTGTAACCGTTCAGGCTGTTTTGGCCAAAACAGCCTGAACGGTTACCATTAAAGAAACATAATATTCAACTATTGGCATAGCACCTTCATTAAAATATTACTCTTTAATATCCCAACTCTTTTAAGACTCTTGCATCTTTGCGCCAGCCTTTTTTTACTTTGACCCATAATTCCAAATATACTTCTCTTCCTAATAAATCTTCAATATCCACTCTGGCTAAACTTCCTAATTTCTTTAAAGCATCTCCCTTTTTACCAATCAGTATTGCTCTTTGAGAGTCTCTTTCCACATAAATTATAGCCCTAATGTAATCTTTTCTGCCCGCCCTTTCTTTAAATTCCTCAATTAAGACTGTGGTAAAATAAGGAATCTCTTCCCCATATAAATTAAATATTTTTTCTCTAATGATTTCACTAACAAAAAAACGCTCAGGATGAGTTGTTAATGTTTCTGGAGGATAAAAAGGCATGTGTTCTGGTAATGCCTCTACTATTAATTTTAACAATAATTCCACCCCATCATTTAAAAGCGCTGAAATTGGAATAATATGTTTAAAATTATAAAGTTTCTTTGCTTTCTCTATTAAAGGGAGAAGGCTATCTTTACTGATTAAATCAATCTTATTTATCACCAAAACAGTGTTTTTCGGAAATGTGTTTATTTTTTTTAAGAGGTCTCCAAAAGCCTCTTCTATATTTTTTGTTTCCACCAACAACAAAACTATATCAGCTTCTTTTATAGCTTGATAAGACAACTTAACCATTTCTTTTTGCAGCTGGTATTTAGGAGTAATAATCCCTGGAGTATCTAAAAAAATAATTTGATATTTTTCTTCGCTCAATACTCCTAATATACGGTGGCGGGTAGTTTGTGGTTTTGGGGTAACAATAGAAAGCTTTTCTTTCAAGAAAGCATTTAAAAGAGTGGACTTACCTACATTTGGCCTTCCAATAATACTTATATAACCACATTTAAAATTATTTTCCTTCACACAATTTTCCTTATTATATTTTTGGCAAAAATAGTCATTCTAATTTGTAATGTAACTATTCAGCATAAACCTAAGTTTAAAAATTAGTATTTCTGAGCATTAATT
>JASEGW010000243.1 GCA_030017825.1 bacterium
ACTCCCAGAGGAAATGGGGAGAAACAGGGAATACAAACTTCGACCTGTAGCCACTGCGCCAGTGTTCTACTCTACTTAATGCTCAAAAATATTAATCCTTAAACTTAGGTTTATGCTGAATAGTTACACTTAGTTTTTCTTGTAGTATCAACTTGTAATATCAAGAATAATTTGGAATTTAAATAATTGACATTAGGTATCAAATGTGATATTAAATTTAGCAATATGGCAACAGTCTATGTTATATTATGTTAATCAAATTAATAAGTATTTTTATTAAAGAAAGGAATTTGGAGTATGAAAACTGCTGAAGATGTATTGAGAATAGTCAAGGAATTAAGGATTAAATTAGTTCAATTGTGGTTTGCGGATATTTTGGGAATGCTTAAATGTGTTACAATTATGGATAGGGATCTTGAGGATGTATTAGATTGTGGAAAAGGGTTTGATGGTTCCTCTATAACCGGTTATGCCGAAGCAGAGGAAAGTGACATTATTGCCAAGCCAGAACCTTTTACCTTCCAAGTTCTTCCTTGGGAAGGTGACGATGAACCTGTAGGGAGAATGTTTTGCGATATTTTATTGCCAGATGGTAGTCCTTATCCAGGAGATCCTAGATATGCCTTAAAGCGAGTTCTTAAAGAAGCATCCGATATGGGGTTTACTTATTATATTGGTCCAGAATTAGAGTATTTTTATTTTTTAAGTAATAAATATCCTGAAGTTATTGATGAGGGTGGATACTTTGATTTAGTACCTAATGATGTAGCTAATAAGCTTAGAAAGGAAACTACATTAGTGCTAGAAAAAATGGGCATACCTGTAGAAACTTCTCATCATGAAGTAGCTCCTAGTCAACATGAAATAGATTTAAGATATCAAGAAGCTTTGATAATGGCAGATTATGCGGTAACTTATCGTATGGTAGTAAAAGAGATTGCTCAACAAAAGAATATTTATGCTAGTTTTATGCCCAAGCCTATTTTTGGAGTTAATGGATCTGGCATGCATGTTCATCAATCTTTATTTAAGGGCGATAAGAATGCCTTTTTTAGTTCAGAAGATAAATATCACCTTTCAGATGTTGCCAAATGTTTTATTGCCGGACAATTAAGGTATGCTCGAGAAATGTGTGTAGTATTAGCCCAGTGGGTGAATTCCTATAAAAGATTAGTTCCAGGGTATGAAGCTCCTGTATATGTCTCCTGGGCGCAAAGAAATAGAACAGCTTTAATAAGAGTTCCTTTATATAAACCAGGAAATGAAAATGCAACTCGGGCTGAAATTCGATGCCCAGATCCAGCTTGTAATCTTTATTTAGCGTTTGCAGTGATGCTTAAAGCAGGGTTAGAGGGAATTAAGAAGAATTACAAAATAGCAGATCCTGTAGAACCAAACATTTATAAAATGGAAACCTCGGAGCTGGAGTCAAGAAAACTAAAAAGTCTTCCTGATAACTTAATGGAGGCAATAAAGGAAGCTGAAAAAAGTGCTTTGGTAAAAGAAACCTTAGGAGAGCATATTTTTACTCGTTTTATTTATAACAAAAAGAAGGAATGGGAAGAAAGTCGGATGCAGGTAACTTCCCATGAGATTGGGAAATATTTTTCAATTCTTTAAAGAGGTTCTAAACCTTGCAAAGCAAAACTCGAACTTCTAGTGTTAAATGGTTAGATGCTATTACCAAGATAAGCAAAACCATTACTTCTGATCTTTATCTTGAGGATATTTTGCGTTTAATTGTTACTGTTACTGCAGAAGTGATGGGTTCAAAGATTTGTTCCTTAATGTTACTTGATGAAGACAAAAATACGATTATTATCAAAGCTACCCAGAGTGTTTCTCAAGACTATAATAAGAAACCAAGTGTTGTTACTAAGTCAAATGTTATATTTAATTACTACGAAAAATGTTATATTT
>JASEGW010000244.1 GCA_030017825.1 bacterium
AATTAATGCTCAAAAATATTAATCCTTAAACTTATATTTAAATCGAACTCAGGTTCATAAAATGCTTACATTGAAAAATAGATAAAAATTAGAATTCATAAGAAAAATAAATTCAACATACAATGGTAAAGTTTAAATTAGATTTATTTTATATTATATTTTTCGCTCTTCAATTTATATTTTCTTAGTTGCTTTTACTTTTATACCTCTTATTAATCCAAAAGTTCGCATATAAAAATTAGAATAAAAATACTTTTCTTTAAACGAATTTAAAACATAAAGATTTTACATGGAGATAAAATCACACTTTACCTCGCAGAGGCACAGGATATGCTTTGAGAATAAGTGTAAGAAAGTTATTTTTATTCTAATTTTTCTTTATTTTTATAAGACCTTTTTATAAGACCTTTTGATTAATAGGGAGGATATTCTTTTACTTTTTTCTTAAACTTATAAAAGTAAAGTATAGGTTAAACAATATTGTTTGTCAATAAAATTCAAAAGGTATGCTAAGGCATCAAAGACTTTTGTTTTAATAAGCACAATTAGGATATAAATTTTTGTTTTGACAGCTTTTCATTATTGAAGTAATATTTAATAAAATTCTTATAGTGTAGGTGAAGTTCAATAAACACTCTTAGTAAATGCCTAAAATGCATAAATTATAAAATCACTTGGGATAAAAACTTTCCTTACTCTTGTAAAGCCTTGGGATTTAAAGCTAGAGAAAATCCCTACAAGGTAGTCTATGAAGCAAGTGGAACAGAGTGTATGTTTTTTAAACCAAAAGAGATTAAAGAAAATAAAGGTTAATATTTTTGAGCATTAATTGAAACTATGAAGACTAATTTAAAGGATATAAAAATTAATAAGATAAATATAGAAGATGATAGTTTCTCTATTTCTTATGGAAGAAGTAGAGAAAAACTAAAAAACTCTATTTTGGAAATAGGTTTAATATCTCTTCCCATATTAAAAAAAGGAAAAGAATATACTGTTATTTGTGGAAGACAGAGATTGTTAGTCCTAAAAGATTTAGGATATGTTAATATTAAAGCCATGATCTGCTCACCTATTAATGATTTACAAGCCTTTTTACTAAACATTCATGATAATATTTATCATAGAGATCTAAACGAAATTGAAAAATCTATAATTTTATATAAATTATGCCATAACTTCAATATAGAAAAAAACCAGTTAATAAATCAATACCTTCCCCTATTAAATTTTTCCAAAAATAAGAAAATCTTAGAAGATTACTTAAATATTTTCAATTTAGACGATAAGATAAAATTTATGATTATAGCAAAAAAAATATCTCTTAAAAATTCTTTAAAACTCCTATTCTTATCTAAGATAGACCAAGAAAAAGTCCTTAATTTAATTACAGCTCTATCTTTAAATTCTAACAAGCAGAGAGAAATAATTTCTTTACTAGAAGAGATTTCTAAAAGGAATAAAAAAAGTATTTCAAGTATTATTTTAGATTTCAATTTACAAAAAATACTAAATAATCCTCTATTAAACCTAGAAAAAAAGTTTGAAGAATTACGCCACCTTTTAACAACCTTAAGATATCCTCGTTGGTCTAAGGATGAAAGATTATTTAAAACATTAAGAAAAAAGTTAAAATTAAATCCTGCTATAAGATTAGACTGTGAACCATTTTTTGAAAAAAATGAGATTAAGGTAGAATTTAAGTTTAAAAATCCTAAAGAATTAAAAGATTTAGCTGAAAATTTATTAGATATATCTTCAAAAAAAGAATTACAAGAAATTTTTTATCATCTTAATAAATAAGCTTTTATCTATCGACTCCTAGGTAAAAATTTTGGTAACTATTCAGCAGTGTTCAATAGACCCTCTGCAAAATAAACATAATTCTCAAGAAATAGGATATTTTC
>JASEGW010000245.1 GCA_030017825.1 bacterium
TAATAGGTAATATTTATTCTTTTAGTTGAATTTCTTATTTTGCAGAGGGTCTAATCTCTTTCAAGGAAAGAGAAATCGGAGGACAGAAGAAAGAATACAAAAGACAAGTGGCGGAATAGTAACGTGAATATAAAAGCTCAAACTTATTTTTGATATATAGCTTGAGCTATTGCGTATTCTTTGCAATGGGAAAGGGTGACCAAAAGCTTTCCTTTGTTTATGAATTGCTTAGCTTGACCCAGAAGATTGATGTCCGGTTTACCATAATGATTTCTAATAACTTCTATGTCTTTTAGATGAATCTTGCCAAGACCCACTCCAAAAGCTTTTAAAACAGCTTCTTTAGCGGCAAATCTAGCTGCTAAATGCTGGTATATATTAGGCTTTTTTTGACAGTAAGCCAATTCCTTTTTAGTAAAGACCCGTTTTAAAAAATGATCTTTCCATCGTAAAGTTGCTTCTTTTATTCTTTTAACTTCAATAACGTCTACGCCTAAGCCTTCAATCATGATTTTTTCCTAAAAAAAGAGGGTATGATGGTATTCTAAAACCATTTATTGATTCCCTCCTAGTCTAATTCCTATTTCTATTCTGTGCCCCCTTAAAAATTGAGAAGCAGTCATAGGTTTGCAATTTTCTAATTGCACTTGAGTTACCAAAATAAAGTCTATTTGATTGTCATTAAAAGGCTTTGTAATAATAATAAATCCTTCTTTGTTTATAGATATTATAGTTCCAGGAGGAGCAAGCCTAATCTTTAAAGGAAGAATAAGTTGACTAGAAGGAACAGTATCTAGTATTTTAAGTATTTTATTATTTAAATAAGTGAAAGCTCCAGGTTTTGGGGAAAATCCTTTTGCGAAATTATGAATATCTTTACTTGATTGGTTCCAATTTATTCTTAATTCATTTTTATTAAAAGATGGAGCATAAGAAACTTGTGATTCATCTTGAGAAATACAATGGACTTGGTTATTGTTAATGAGCTCAATAGCTTTTAATAGCAAGATAGCACCTTTAGTGGCAAGTATATCATGTAAAACACCAAAATTATCATAAGGGGTTATTTTATATTCCTCTTGTAAAATAATATCACCAGAATCTAACTTGTTTGTTATCCACGCTACAGTGTTTCCAGTAATCTTTTCTCCATTTACTAAAGCCCAGTTTATTGGAGCTGCTCCTCGGTATTTAGGAAGTAGAGAAGCATGTAGGTTGATGCAACCAAATTTAGGAAGCAAAAGAATATTATTAGGAATAATCTGACCATAAGCTACTACTACAATGAGATCTAAGTTAAGATTGGAAATAAGTTCAAAAGCGCGTTGTTCTTTTATAGATTCAAACTGCCAAACAGGGATATTCTTTCTTAGGGCTAAGGTCTTTGTGGGAGGATATTGAACTTTACGACCTCTTTCTTTGGGTTTATCAACCTGGGTTACCAATCCTAATATATTGTAATTGCTTTCAGTTAGTTTTTCTAAAGACGGGAGGGCAAAGTTAGAAGTTCCCATCATTAATATGCGCATAACAAGTATCCTATTTATCTTGTGATTTAGTTACAATGTTTATAGTCTAAATCTAATTAAGTTGAAGGAATGGAGTGTATTATTAACTTTTATTACATTGTAATTGGTAACTATTCAGCAATGTTCAATGTGACAACATATTTCCTTAGTACGAAGTTTATGCTGAATAGTTACGTTTTCAGTAAATTAATTTTCAAAGTATCAATACCGTTTTATAGACAGTGATCTAGTTTCCGCATTCTGAACTATAGTTTTACATTCATTGGACTT
>JASEGW010000246.1 GCA_030017825.1 bacterium
GTTTATAGTTAAATCAATTTGCTCTATGTCAAATTATGATTAATAAGTGCTATAAGTGCTTATAGAATAGAAATTTTATGCAATACAAAATCTATTTATATTCATTGTGTATTTTAACTTAAACAAGTAAAATTAATTCCTAATGTTAAGTAGTCAAATAAATACAAGGTAAACATTTGCCTTTATAAGGGTTTCCATGTAACTCTTTAACTTAATAAAAAACTTATGTTAATTCAAGCTATAATCATCATTCTTTACCTCCTCTTTATTATTTATATCTTTAAAATCGAACCTAATTTGGTAAAGATATCTAATTCTAAAATAAATATAAACAATCTGCCCAATCTCTCCGATTATCCAAGAAATCTTACTATAATTCATATTTCAGATTTACATATTATTAATTTGGAAAAAAAAGATCTCTTCTGTATTAATAAAATTAATGAAATAAATTCAGATCTTATTTTAGTTACTGGCGACCTTGTAGCCAATGTTCATGGTATCAACCCTACCCTTGCTCTTATAAATTCCCTGAAGTCTAAGTATGGTATTTATGGAGTATTTGGTAATGAAGAATATCAATCTCTTTATTATCATCATATCGAAGCTCTTATTAATTCCAATATTACCATACTTAGAAATGAATATTCTAAAATTAACTTGAAAAATAATCAAAAGTTATATATTATTGGATTAGATGATCCTGTTTTCAAACGAGATGATTTAGAAAAATCTATCCATGGCTTACCAAGTGAAGGGTTTAAGATTTTACTTACTCATTCTCCTGAAATTACTAGGATATATCCTGGTGATAAATTAAACATTTTTAACTTAATATTAAGTGGGCATGTCCATGGAGGGCAAGTAAGGATACCTTTTGTTGGGCCACTTATAATTCCTTTTGGTTGTGAAAGAAAATACAATTCTGGCCTACATAAAATAGGTAAAACTTATCTTTCGGTAAATAGAGGCATTGGTACTTGCCCTTTAACTGTTAGACTTTTTTGTCGTCCTGAAATTTCTATAATTAAGTTAAATTTTGTGGATAATTCTGACGCAAAAAATTAAAAACGAAAATCGCAAAATCATAACTTAAAATAAAGGAACATATTCTTATGTCGAACTCAGGTTAACATAAGATTTAGCTTTGGTCTTAAAACAATGAACATATTTTTAGACACAGTAGATAAGATTATCTTAAAAGATCCTCGATATAAATATGCTGCCTATCAATTCGTTATGGTTGCTTTAGGATATACTCAAAAAAAATTCGATAAGCTGTATCATGTCACTGGTCAAGATCTTTTAGAAGGAATAAAAGAATATGCTTTAAATGAATTTGGACCTATGACTTATGAAGTTTTTAAGCATTGGGGCATTAACTCTACAGATGATTTTGGTAATATTGTGTTTAATATGGTGGATTTTGGTCTTATGGGAAAAACTAAAGAAGATAGCATAGAAGACTTTAAAGAAATATATGATTTGAAAAAAGTCTTTGTAGATGAGTATAAAATGAAACTAGAAAAATAGATATAGTACCCATTAACAAAAAGCAATCATACGCTTAATAGCTATTGTTATGTAAAATATCAAGTTTTTACAATCTATATATAAAAAGCAGTAAAATATCTACAATTAATAGACTTACTGCGAAATAACAGCAATAGATACAAAAAAGCTTATAGATACCTGCAATGGCTGGAGTTATTCAAAAATTGTTGATTTTTTAATAAATAGCTCTAT
>JASEGW010000247.1 GCA_030017825.1 bacterium
AATTTTAACGAAAAATATTAACCCTTAAACTTATATTTAAATCGAACTCAGGTTATTTATCAGAAACCGAAGGCTTGTTACAACCAGCGTTGACGGTCAAGGCTTCGATATTGAATAGCTTCTAAAATATGGTGTTCTTTTATTTCACTACTTTCTTCTAAATCTGCGATGGTGCGAGAGACCTTTAGTATTTTATAGTAAGCGCGAGCACTAAGGCCTAATTTATCAAGGGCTTTATTCAAAGTATCTTTGCACTCTTTATTAATAGAGCAGTATTTTTCAATATCTTTTTGCTGCATCTGAGCGTTACAGAAAATGTGTTTTCTTTTTTTAAAACGCTGTCTTTGAATATTGCGAGTTATATTAACTCTATCTCTAATAGAAGTAGAGTTTTCTATATCTTGTTTATCTTCTTCTAAATCTCGATGCTTTATTCCAGGAACTTCTATGTGAATATCAATACGATCTAAGAGAGGTCCAGAAATTTTTCCGAAATATTTTTGGATAGAGTTAGGATTGCAAGTGCATTCTTTTACAGGGTCAGTCAAGAATCCACAAGGACAAGGATTCATAGAAGCTACAAACATAAAACGAGCTGGAAAGGTGATGCTACTAGCAGCTCGGGATACAGTTATTGTTCCATCTTCCAAAGGTTGCCTGAGAGATTCTAACACATGTCGACTAAATTCAGGAAGTTCATCTAAAAACAACACTCCACAATGAGAAAGGCTTATTTCTCCAGGACGAGGAAATTGTCCGCCTCCCACTAAACCAACATCAGAAATAGTATGATGAGGGGATCTGAAAGGTCTAGTAGTAATTAGAGGAGTATTAGGGGATGTATATCCAACTACACTATGAATTTTAGTAATTTCAATAGCTTCTTCTAAGCTTACTTTTGGAAGTATAGTAGGTATTCTTCTGGCAATCATGGTTTTGCCACTTCCAGGAGGCCCTACCATTAAAATATTATGTCCTCCGGCAGCAGCTAATTCTACAGCCCGTCTAGCTTGTTTTTGGCCTTTTATTTCAGTAAAATCTACTTCATAATGAGAATTATTGGTAAAGATCTCCTCTAAGTTTATCTGGTATGGAGAGATATTTACCTCATTGTTTAAGAATTTTACTACTTCATATAAGCTATTAGCTGGAATTATTTCTATATCAGGGATTACTGAGGCTTCTCTTGCATTTTCATTAGGTAAGATAATTTTTTTAATGTTATCCTTTTTGGCAGATATAGCTATAGGAAGGACACCCTTAACAGGGCGAAGATTTCCATCTAAAGAAAGCTCCCCTAAGAAGAGATAATTGTTTAAGTTTTCTTTTATTATATCATCTTGGGCTGCTAAAATTCCTATGGCAATAGGGAGATCGTATAAAGAACCTTCTTTTTTAATATCTGCTGGAGCAAGATTTACAGTAATTTTTTGAGGGGTAAGCTCAAATTCACAATTCTTAATTGCTGCTTTTATGCGATCTCTACTTTCTTTTATAGAAGTATCGGGCAGCCCCACAATATTAATAGCTGGAAGCCCTGAAGATATATCTACTTCTACGGCAATGGTATAAGCATCAATACCAGAAATAGAACTGCTGTAAACTTTTGCTAACATATAGTACTCCTTTTATTAGTAGCCAGTGTGCAAAAAGCGGTAGTTATTGGTAAAATAATCGGTAATGTCAAGAATTTTGTGTAAATTCTCTTAAGGGTCTATCCTCCCACTTTTC
>JASEGW010000248.1 GCA_030017825.1 bacterium
AAACATAATAGGTAATATTTATTCTTTTAGTTGAATTTCTTATTTTGCAGAGGGTTTAATATTTTATCAGTTAAACATAAATCTACAATAAATTGCTAGCCAATTCAGCCAGCTCCGATCGTTCTCCCTTTTCAAGATTAATGTGAGCATAAATTTTTTGACCTTGCATCTTTTCGATGAGGTAGCTTAATCCATTAGATTGAGAATTAAGGTAAGGATGATCAATTTGGAAGATATCACCTGTAAATATCACTTTTGACCCCTCGCCAGCTCGAGTGATAATTGTTTTAATTTCATGAGGAGTTAAATTTTGAGCTTCATCTACAATAAAGTAGATGTTTACCAAGCTACGTCCTCTTATAAAGGAAAGGGGGGAGATTACTAATTTTCCGCTTTCTAACATTTCTTTAATTTGGCTATGTTTGTTATCTGGTCCTGAGAATTGATTTTGAATTACACCTAAGTTATCATAAAGAGGTTGCATGTAAGGGTCTAACTTAGAGTTAATATCTCCAGGTAAATAGCCAATATCTTTATTGCTAAGGGGGACAATTGGTCGGGCAAGATAAATATGGCGATAAAACTTCTTTTTTTCTAAAGCTGCTGCAAGGGCTAATAGTGTTTTGCCAGTTCCTGCTTTTCCGGAAATACTTAGCAAGCGGATATCAGTGTTCATTAAAGCGTTTAAAGCAAAAGTTTGTTCGGCATTACGAGGAATAATACCATAAGCAAGCACTTTATCTATGCGTTTTATTTTTTTTGTATAGGGGTCGTAGGTACCTAAGACAGATTTTTTATTATTACGCAGAATTAGGAATTCATTTGGCAAAAGAGAATGCTTAAGAGGAACTTCTGAGACATCAACTTCAAAGGGTTCAATGTATAGTTTTTCAAGAACTTTTTCTGAGATATTTTCTTCAATGCGATGGCCAGTGTAAAGGGTAGAAATATCTTTAACGTGATCAGTTGTATAATCTTGAGCTAATAAACCAATAGATTTAGCTTTCATACGTAAATTAACATCTTTGGAGACTAGTATGACTTGTCTTGAAGGATTGTTTTTGAATAAGTTATAAGCTATATTTAAGATACGGTCATCTTTTTTATGACTGTTAAAACTAAAGGCTAAATCTTTATGAAACTCTTGCTCTAATTTGATAATAATTTTACCACAATTTGGAGCAATCTCTATCCCATCTTCAAAAAGTTTATCTCCACAAAGTGAATCTAATGATCGCACAAATTCCCGAGCGTGATAATTTAAAGCTTCATTACCTTTTTTAAATTGATCTAACTCTTCTAAAACAGTGATAGGTATAATAATATCATTTTCTCGAAATTGATACATACAGGAACTATCATGGAGAATAACATTAGTATCAAGAACAAAAAACTTTTTCTTATGATTTGTCATAGCAGTCCTTTTTATGTGTAGTTAACCAAGATACATAATATTAATTATCAAACGACAAAGGACAAAGAATAAAGAAGAAATTGGTCTATTTTTAGCTTAGATTTTATTAATAAAAACTCTACAAGTTTTCATTCTATAATTATATTATAATACAGCTGCAAGTTGAAATCAAGGGTAAAATAGAGATTTGTCAAAGCAAAAAACGGACATTTTTATTTTGCCTTGACATCAGACAGACTAATTTTAGCTGTAACAGCAAAATGATAATGTCCTATTTAAGCAAAATAAAAATGTCCTATTAA
>JASEGW010000249.1 GCA_030017825.1 bacterium
CCTGAGTTCAACATAAGAATATGTTCCTTTATTTTAAGTTTGAGGATTAATATTTTTCGTTAAAATTTCAATTTAGCGAAGAAATATTAATTCTTAAACTTATATTTAAATCTTTTTTGCAATACATAAATTATTGTGAGGCTAAATTTATTATTTATGTTTATTGAACTTAAAAAATATTTTCTACTGGGAACTTTAATCTTTCTTCTATTCTCCTGCGGAAAGATAAAACGAGAAAATCCTCATGATCCTGATGGCTGTAATTTTCAAGGACCAGTGGTTACTATTACTAGCCCATTAGGGAACGGGAAAATAATAGGAGAAGTAAATCTTGCTGGAAGGGCTATTGATCCTCAGGAAGGTAATATAATTGATGATAGTAGATTTCTTTGGATTTCTGATATAGATGGAAAATTGTTCTCTGGTAGAACAAAATATAGCCCTGGTGTAAAACATTATAATAATTTAACCACAGAAGGAAAACATGTTGTTACTCTCCAAGTAAAAGATGAAGATGGAAATATTGGTTATGCAAAAGTTAAATTTACTTTTAAAAGTTACGGAAGTCTGTAAATGTTTTAGTAGTTTTTCAAGCTGGAAACAAAAGTTATTATTTACATATTTAATACTAATAATGAGCAGTTTTACAAGTTGTGGAAACTTAGAACGATCCAACCCCAATGATCCAGGTTATAAATCTGCAAAATATGACATTTCTGTTTATGTCACTAGCCCTGAAAACAATTCTCAAGTTACTATTTCCCAATGGGTCCAACTTACTTTTATGGGAATAGCTTATAAAGACGGTAAAGAAGTAACTGAGTGGGAATCTTATAAATGGTATGTAGATGGACAGTATTTGTTTACGGGTAGAAATAGATCTTATTATTCTTTTCCTATTGGTTGGCATGATGTAATTTTAAAAGTTAACGATGGCAGCTCATATGGAGTAAGCAATATAGTTAGATTTAAAGTAAATTCTATGTATTAAACTATGCTAAAAATAGCTTTAACTAAAGGAAAACTATTTGATTGCGCTTTAGATTTATTTGAAAAAGCTGGTATTATTGTATTTAAAGAGGTCAAGAATACTCGCAAACTCTCTTTTTTAGATAAAGATAAAAATATAGAATTTTCTATAATAAGAGCCTTTGATGTGCCTACTTATGTAGAATACGGAGCTTGTGATATAGGAATAGCAGGCAAAGATATACTGTTAGAACAAAATAAAGACCTTTACGAACCTCTTGATCTAAAATTTGGACATTGTAAATTAGTAGTAGCTGAACCAGTGGATATAGCCAGAAATGATAATATTTATAGTTGGTCACAAGTACGAATCGCTACTAAGTATCCTCATATTACCGAAAAATATTTTAGCGAAAAAGGAATTCAAGTAGAAGTAATAAAACTTTATGGCTCCGTGGAACTTGCTCCTTTAATGGGACTCTCAGAAAGAATTGTAGATTTAGTAGAAACTGGAAAAACTTTACAAGAAAACGGATTAGTAGTAATAGAAGAAATGCTTGATGTTACTGCTAGGTTAGTTGTAAATAGAGCAAGTTTTAAGACTAAAGATAAAGAAATAAGTAAGTTTTTAAATATAATAAAAGCAGCATTGTAATAATAGACTTACTGCGAAATAAATCAGTTATTTTACAAAAATGCTATAATTC
>JASEGW010000024.1 GCA_030017825.1 bacterium
AACTATTCAGCAATGTAACAACATATTTCCTTAGTGCAAAGTTTATGCTGAATAGTTACAGTTTCTTAAAAGAAATAAACATATTTTTCTAATAAAATGTATTAAAATCTTATCTAATTCTAATTTTTAAGGGAGTGTGCTGTGGAACTATTTGAAGAAAATTTGAAGATATTAGGTAAAATCGATTCTTGGTTGGCTCGGTTACTTAGGGTCCAAAAAAGTAGAAATAGGGATAAGAATATTCAATTATTAGTTGCTAAGAATAAAGAATATACTTGTTACTGTGAAGAAGGAGAAAAAAATTTATATCTCCATAGTAGCATAAATCCTTCTTTAGAAGCAAAAAGATTAATAGAAAATTTAAAAAGTTTAGAGAATACTAGGACAATTATCATTTTAGGATTAGGCTTAGGATATCATATTTTTGAGCTTTTTAAAAGGCTTGATGCTGAGCAAAGAATAATTATAATTGAGGAAAGAATAGAATTTTTATACTATTCTTTTTGTTTGTTTGATTGGAGAAAAATTTTATTATCTAACCAAATTAATCTAATAATAGCTCGAGGGGTGAGTAGATTTGACTTTATAAAGGATTTATTTGGAAAATTCGATGAAGTAGAATTTCTTAAATTAAAACCATCCTTAAAATTATTTCCTGGATATTATATTAAAGTAGAAGAAGTTCTAAATGCTGCTTTAAAGAAAGAAATAGTTAGCTCAAAAAGAGTATTTTCCATACTATCTTTTATAAGTGATGGCTGTTCAGGACTTAAATATATCTTAGAAGATGCTTTAGATGGACTATTAAAGAACAAGCAGAAAGTATATGCTATAGATTTAAATGATTATATAGATAATGATGAAAGATTAGCTATAGATTTTGCCAATCATTTAGAAGAGATAAAACCTGACTTTGTATTTACAATAGGAGGAATTGGCATAGGTCGGCTTTATGAACAGATAATATCTTCTAATATTCCTTATGTTACTTGGATGGCAGATAATCCTCTCCTTTTATTAAAATCTAAATTTAAGTCAGATTCTAATATTAATATCTTTGTTTGGGATAATACTTATGTTGCAGAGTTAAGAAACGCTGGTTATAAAAATGTTTTTTATCTACCATTAGCTACCAATCCTAAAATATTTAAAGAATTGAGCTTATCTGAAGAAGAAAAAGAATATTTTACTTGTGAGGTTAGTTTTGCGGGAACTATAAGTGATCCTTATATAGCAGAGATGTATCAAAAGTATGAAAGCCTTTTTTATGAAATGTTTACTCCAGAAGTGGTAAAGGAAGTTATAGAGCTTCAGAGTTTAAATCCTCGTCAAAGAATAATTGATACTTTAATACAAACTCAAAATAAATTAGGTATAAGCAGTAAAAATGACCAAGAATATAGAGCTTATTTAACCCAAAAAGTAAGCGATCATTTAGAGGTAATAGATGGCATAGCCATGAAGAAATTTCGTACAGATATTATCAAGTTTCTGTCATGTTTTAACATTAATGTTTATGGCGATAACGAATGGAAAAGTTTTCAGGGACCAGGAGTGGTTTACAAAGGTTATTTAGATAACCGTACTCAGTTACCAAAATTATATAATGCTAGTATGATTAATCTAAATCTTACTATTTCTCAATCTCGAACAGGAGTGAACATGCGTGTTTTTGATGTAGCTTCTTGTGGAGGTTTTGTGCTAAGCGATTATACCAAAGATTTAGAGTCTTTATTTAAGATAGGGGAGGAGGTTATTGTATTTAGAGAAAGAGAGGAGCTAAAAAAATTAGTAAAGTATTTTATAGATAATCCCACAGAGAAAGAAAATATTGCTTTAAATGCTAAAAAAAGAGTTTTGTCAGAGCATACTTATACCCATCGAATGAATAAGTTTATATCGATTCTAGCAGAAAATACTAATTTAATTAACATGAATTCGACATAAGGATATATTCCTTTATTTTAAGTTTAAGGATTAATGCCTTTTTTTATTATATAAATAAAAGCCAAGAGAAATTTTCAAGGAAGTTTAAGAGATTATTAATAATATTGCATTGTAAATGTATTGACAATAGCTAATAATGTTATATACTATATATAGTAGTTGATATAGAAAGTATATAATTATGATAAAAAGCATGACTGGTTTTGGCAGCGGAGAAGATGAAAATTTTAAAATAGAGATTAAATCTCTAAATCATAAATATGCAGAATTTAATATTCATTTCCCAGGAAAATTCTTTTGTGTAGAAAATCTTATTTTAGAAAAACTAAAGTTACATATTAATAGAGGCAAGATAGATGTTTTTATAAATTATAACGCTATTTTAGAAGAAGAAATACCTTTAGACATGAATATGGCTAAAGCTTACCTATATAGCTGGGACAAGCTTAGCAAATTGCTGAATTTAGAAAATGACATAAAGCTTTCTGATTTGGTGCGCATAAAAGAAATATACGATTCCAATGAAACTAATAATGAAAAAATAATAAACCTTTGGCCGCAATTAGAAAAACTAATTAATATAGCTTTAAATGACTTAGATCAGGCAAGGATTAGAGAAGGAGAAAAACTTTTAAAGGATTTAAAAAAAAGTTTAAGGAATATGAAGAGGTTTGTTGTTCAAATAGAGAGCCAAGCCCAAGAAGTTCCAGAAAGATATAAGGAAAAATTTTATCGTAAATTAGAAGAATTATCTTTGAATTTAGAAGAGCATAAAGATCGTATTGCTTTGGAAATTGCTTTCTATGTTAATAGATGCGATATTAATGAAGAGTTAGTAAGGATTAAAGGGCATCTTAAAGAGATTAATAATTTGCTCAGAAGAAATGAATCGGTGGGAAAAAAATTAGAATTTATTTGCCAAGAATTAAACAGAGAAATCAATACTGTTGGTTCTAAAGTAGGAATATTTGAAATCTCTAGAAAAGTCATTATGTTTAAAGGAGAGATAGAGAGGTTTAAAGAACAAATGAGAAATATAGAGTAAAAAAATATGTAACTATTCAGCAATGTTCAATATAACAACATATTTCCTTAGTGCGAAGTTTACGCTGAATAGTTACAACTTTTATTAATAATCAAATAGCGAAAAAGAGGAGATGTTATGAAATTGCTAAATATTGGCTTTGGAAATGTAGTAGTAATCTCTAAGATAGTAAGCATTACTTCTCCTGAATCAGCTCCT
Source organism: bacterium (assembly GCA_030017825.1). Classification (GTDB taxonomy): domain Bacteria; phylum UBA9089; class JAHJRX01; order JAHJRX01; family JAHJRX01; genus JASEGW01. Next base: position 3,191 of record JASEGW010000024.1, read on the forward strand.
ATGAAAAGAATAAAAGAACAAGCAAGAGCTGAAGGTAGACTAATTGATGCTACTTACGGCAGAAAAACTCGAGCTATTATTATCACAGATAGTAATCATGTAATTCTGTCTTCAGTGCAACCAGAAACTATGGCAGATAGATTACAAAACATAGAAGGATAAAATAAATGGCGGGTTTAATCGTGGTAATTTCTGCTCCTTCTGGAACAGGAAAAACTACTATTTGCAAACACTTGCTGGAAAGTTTTATTCAAATAAAACATTCGGTATCTTATACTACTCGCAAGCCTCGTTTAAATGAGATAGAAGGAGAAAGTTATCACTTTGTAAATATGGAAAAGTTTAATAAAATGATTAAGAATAATGAATTTATAGAATGGGCTAAGGTGCATGGAAATTATTACGGCACATCTAAGAGATGCCTAAATGAAATTATTAAAGAGAATTATGATGCTATCTTAGATCTTGATGTGCAAGGAGGAATAAATATAAGAAAAAAATATAAAAAAGCAGTTCTAATATTTATTATTCCACCTTCAATGCATGAACTAAGAAGTAGATTGAAGGGAAGAAATACAGAAGAAGTAGAACATTTAGAGGATCGTCTCAAATGCGCTAAAGAAGAAGTAAGCTATATCTTTGAATATAAATACTATTTGGTAAATTATAATATTAAAGATACTGTAAATAATTTGAAAGCTATTATTATTGCTGAAAGACACAGAATTAGCAATTTGCCATCAGGTTTAATAAAAAGCTTGAAAAAAGGGATGGAGTAATTTTAGAAATCAAAAGTGGTAATTAGTAAAAAATAATTGATAGACAGGTAGTTACCAATTGTTATTTTCAATTTACCCAAGATACAGTAGTTATAGTTTAAAAATAATTAGTAGAAGATAAGGAGGATTAATTGATTAATAATAATGAAATTTTTAGTGGTGAAAATCGACATCTTTTGGTATTGGTAGCTTCAAAAAGAGCTCGTCAAATTGCTAAGGGAAGCTCTGTTTTGGTAGAAACTAAATACAGGAAGCCTACTTCCATCGCTTTAGAAGAGCTTAAGAATAAAAAAATAGAGTTTAAGATTGAAAAGTAATGTATTCTAAGTTAAATCTTGTTTTTTTATATCTTAATCTTTATAGGTGCTATGGATGCTCCAAGAGAAAAAAATAATATTAGGAATAACCGGAGGAATTGCTGCTTATAAGTCTGCTTTTTTAATAAGTCAATTAAAAAAATTAGGAGCAGATATATGGGTGGTTATGACCAAAGCAGCCACTTCATTTATTACTCCTCTTACCCTGCAAACTTTATCTAAAAACAAAGTATATATAGATTTGTTTGAAGATTCCTCTTCCTTTATACCGAAACATATTTCTCTAAATGAGAATACTGATCTAATTTTAATTGCTCCTGCTACTGCCAACACAATATCCAAGATTTCTCAAGGAATTGCGGACAATTTACTCACAACGTTAGTTTTATCTTCAAAAACTCAAAAAGTACTTGCTCCTACCATGAATGAAAATATGTATAATAATCCTATTTTTCAAGAAAACATGGAGAAACTAAAAAAGATGGGGTATCTATTTATTGAACCAGAATATGGAAGATTAGCTTGCAATAAAGAAGGAAAAGGACGTATGGCTAATATAGACAAAATTATTGAAGAAGTAAAACAAGTTTTAATAAATGATAATCTTCCATTAAAAAACAGAAAGATATTAATTACTGCTGGGGCTACTAGAGAACCCATAGATATAATTAGATATATTAGTAATCGTTCCTCTGGTAAGATGGGGTATGCTTTGGCCAAAGAGGCTAAAAGATTAGGAGGAGAAGTTACTTTAATTTCAGGTCCTACTTTTCTTTCTTCTTTAGAAGGGGTTGCAATGATTAAAGTAGATACAGCTTTAAAAATGAAAGAAGCAGTAACAAGAGAGTACAATGATAAAGATATAATAATTTTTTCTGCAGCTGTTTGTGATTTTCGTCCTAAAAAAGTATATAAAGGTAAAATTAAAAAAAGAGAAGAAAATCTAAGTTTAGAATTAATAGAAAATCCGGATATTTTAAGAGAGTTGGGAAGTGAAAAGAAAGGAAAGTTTTTAGTGGGATTTGCTGCTGAGGATTCTGATAATATTAAAAGCGCTATAATAAAACTGAGAGAAAAAAATTTAGATTTAATAGTCTTTAACAATATTACAGAAGTTGGAGCTGGATTTGAAGTTGATACTAACAAAATAAAAATTATTACCAAAGATGAAACGATAAAAGAATTTCCTTTGCTTACCAAACAAGAAGTTGCTCAAAATATCTTTAAAGAAATTATAAAGAATTTACCAAGTGCCAACTAATTAAAGGTATTTATATATATGGACATTAAAAGAGTAAAATTAATTTTAGAAAAACTTATAGAAAATGAATCTTGGAATAAGATTCATGATATCTTGGCTAATCAATTAAATTCTTCTTTTTTTTGGATAGCTGATTTTCAGGGTAATTTTGTTTATAAGTCAGAAAAAGACCATAAATTTTGCGAAATGATAAAAAACAATCCTGTAGGATTGAAGAATTGCGATGATTCCACGCAATTTCTAATTCAACATGTGATAAATAAGAAAGAAATGTTGAGCACTAGTTGTCATGCTGGATTTTTAGAATTTACTTGTCCTTTAATTGTAAATAACGAAGTCATTGGAGCAGTAGGAGGTTGTCAATTCATTGATATTAATTTAGATTTCGAACTCTATTATGCTGTAGCAAAAGAGTTGTTTTTAAAGATAGAAGATTTCTTATCTTATATTTCCAAAGAACCTTCTATTTCTTCTTCAGATTTAGAAGCCCAGATAAAATTAATTAATTTAGTAATTAAGAATACTTTAGATTCTATTGACAAGGATATAAAAGTTGTTAAAAAAGAAGAGAAAGAAACATATAAGATTAAAGATTTTCATGATTTGTTTGAAGCTAGCAAGGAATTGGTTTTAAATCTTGAACCTAAAAAATTATATCCCTTAATAGTAGAAATGGCGCGTAAAGCTATGAATATTCAAACTTGTTCTTTAATGTTAATAGATGAGGAAAAAGAAGAAATGACCATAAAAGCTGCTTATGGCTTAAGTGATAAGGTAATAAACAGTACTCACCTAAAGCTTAAAGAGGGTTTGGTAGGTTATGTTATCAGGACAGGAAAGCCTCTTTTAGTAAAGGATGTGGAGAAAGATACTAGGGTCAATATGAAACATAAGCCTGAAAGGTATCATACTAAGTCTTTAATAATTTCTCCTTTGAAAGTTGAAAATAAAATTATCGGGGTCTTAAACGTAAATAATAAAGAGGATTACAAAGCTTTTAATGAAGATGATTTAAATTTACTTTCTATTATTTGTGGACATGCAGCTATAGCTATTGAAAATTCCAAAGCTTATGAAAAAGTTAAAAGGGATAAAGTTAAGGTTAATATTCAGGCAAGAGAACTAAGCATTTTACATGATATTGGCCATGAGTTGGCCCTAAGGCATATTCCAGAAGAAATATTAGAATTGTCCTTAGCTCAGGTACTAAAGATATTTAATTGCGATTTTGTTTCTTATTTAATTATAGAAGGTCAAGAGATAAAAGCTAAAGTTAGCAGTCTTTATTCTTTAAGCGAAAGGATGCAAGAGCAGTTAAAAGAACATCTTAACAAAAGTATGGATAGTTATGGCTTTTCGCTGAATTTAAGACAAAACTTTTTTTTAAAAACTGTTTCCAAGAGTTATAAAAAATCAGAAGAGAATAAAGATATTTCTTCTTATATAGCATATCCTCTTAAGGATGAGAGTGAAGTTATTGGGGTAATAGCTATGGGCTCTTTAATTCGTAAGATATTTTTAGAAAGTGAAAGAAAGTTGTTTTCTTTAATTTCAAAACAGATTTCTGTAAATATTAAAAGAGCTTTAGTTTACAAAGAAACCAAAGTTTTAACGGAAAGAGATGACCTTACTAATGTTTACAATTATCGCTTTTTTAAGAAAACTTATCATGATGAGTTTGAAAAAGCCATACAAAACCATAAACCCATTTCCTTAATTATGTTGGACTTCGATCATTTAAAAATGTATAATGATAAATATGGACATCAACAAGGTAGCTTTATTATTAAAAAGATTGCTTTGTTGATAGAAAAAGAAGTAAAAGATAAAGGTTGGATTTCTCGTTTTGGAGGCGATGAATTTTCTATCGTCCTTCCTAATACTTCTGAGGAATATGCATACTTGGTAGCTGACAGTATAAGAAAGAACATTAGCTGTACTACTGTGAATTTAAATGGAGACTTACAGAACTTAACAGCTAGTTTAGGAGTAGCTACTTTTTCAGGTTATGAAAGCGCTATAAAAGATGGAAAAGATTTATTAGAGTGGGCTGACAAGGCTTTATATCAAGCAAAAGATGAAGGAAGAAACCGAGTATGTCAGTATAAAAAGGAGTAAGAGATTAAAATGAAGATGGAAGAAAAAAGGAAAATACTTTTTAATTTCTTAAAGAGTAAAGAATGGTTTTTGTTAAGTGATATTTTAGATGATTTGGGATCTTGTTATCGAATTGTAGATAATGGATATGAGATTATTTATAGAAAAAGAGATAATGAGCTTTGCCAAGCCTTGTCGGAAAATACTACTTGTAATAATAGATGTACAGGATCTTATATGCAAATTAGTAAAGAAGCAGTAGAGAATAATGAAATTTTGGTAAAATCATGCTATATGGGTTTTATAGAATTTGCGTCTCCTTTAATTATCCAAGATGAAATTATTGGGACAATATCAGGTTGCCAGATTATTGATAGTGATATTAGTGAAGATAATTATATTAATAATTTTGAGAAATATGGAATTAGTAAAGAAGTTTTTTATTCTTATTATAATTCTTCATCTAAATGTGCTTCCAATACAGCAAAAAATGAAATAAAATTAGTATCCTTGCTTGCAAGATTAGCTATTGAAAAAGATTTAATTGGTTATAAATTTAAAGAGAGAGATTGTGAAATTCAAGGAATCATTGATTCTTACAAGTTATTTGAAGCCAGTCAGAGTTCTAACTTGGAGCTTACAGAGAAGCTGATATATAATAATATTACTAATATTACAGCCAAAGCGTTAGATGCTGAAATATGCTCTTTAATGATAATTGACCAAGAAAAAGAAAAGATTTATATAGAGGATGCTATAGGTTTAGATAAGAAGATAGTTTCTAAGGTAAGTTTAAGGTTAGGAGAAGGAATTGTAGGTCATGTAATTAAAAGTGGTACACCTCTTTTAGTCAAAGATATTGATAAAGATAACCGTTTTGGGAAAAAACATCAATCTAAGCGATACTATACTAGGTCCTTAATTGTTGCCCCTTTGAAGATAAAGGGGGAAGTAATTGGAGCAATAAATATTAATAATAAATCTACTCGTCATCCTTTTGATGAGGAAGATTTAGAACTATTGAATGTAATTTGCGGACATGCTGCTGCGGCTATAGAAAATCTAAGAAGTTGTAAGAAAAGAGTGGAAATGCCTGATATTGACCAAAAGTACAAAGAAATGCAAGTTAAACTAGAAGAGTATAGGAAATTAGAAGAGACAAAGATAGACAAGGAAGATTTAAAGAATAAAGACAAATTAATAGATAGTCTTAAAGAACAGATTAAAGACCTTTCAAAGCTTAGAGACACAACTGAAGAAGAAGTAATTATGCTTAGAGATCAACGTGAGCAAATAGAAAAACAGCTTCAGCAAGAAAGAGAAAAGATAAAATATTATCAAGAGGAGTTAAGGTTATTAAAAGAAGCCAAGTCTGAAGTTATAGACAAAGGAACCGGACATGAAGAAGAGTTAGTGCGTATAAAAAAAGAAGCTGAGGAGTATAGAAAAATATATGAGGAGATTAAGAAAGTTACCCAACTTCAAAGAGAAGCAGAGAAAGATAAAGATACAGAAAATGTAGAAAAGTATAAGGAGATGCTTCATGAATTAGATTCAAAGAAGGAAAAATTAGGAGAGATGGAAGAGAAGACTAAAGAATTAAATATGTTGTTTAATATTACCAAAGGCCTAATATCTACAGAAAATCCGGCGAATATTTTAGAGTGGTCTTTAGATAGTATTAGTTCTTTTTATAATTATCACGCTGCTTCTTTTATATACCAGGAAGGTTACAAGAATATTGCAGTTATTAAACTAACTTACCCCTTGGGAGAGGAATGTGTTCAAGACTTAAAAGAGAATATTCAAAATTCTTGGGCAGGAATGAAAAAAAATAAAAAAATTAAAAAACTCAAATTTGAAATTATAAAGAGTAACTTTACAACTATTTCCACCCAAACCAAAGAAAGAATATCTTCATATATCTTTGCTCCTATTAAAGAGCGAAAAAGAGTAATTGGTTTGATGAATATTAATAATATCAAAGAATATGCTTATTCTGCCATAGATAAAAGATTACTTGCTATTGTAGCCAATCAAATATCTATGGCTATAGAAAGAGCTAAATTGTTTGAAAGGATTAAAGATTCTGCTGAAAAAGATGAGCTTACTAAGCTTTATAATTACCGTTATTTTGAAAGATATTTTGAGAATGTATTTAAGAAAAATATACGATTTAAGAAGTCTCTTTCTTTGATTATGATAGACTTTGATCATTTAAAGAAAGTTAATGATGAATATGGACATGCTCAGGGAAATAGACTTATAAAAACAATAGCAGGGATTATTAAGAAAAAGATTGGGAAAAAAGGTGTTGTGGTTAGATTTGGGGGAGATGAGTTTGCAATAGTTCTACCTGAAACTAATGAAAAGAAAGCTTTTGAGATAGCTTTGGATATTAAAAATGGAATGAATAGTTATAGTTATAAAGTAAGGGGAAAAGATTTAAGACTGTCAGCTAGTATGGGAATTGCTTTTGTGCCTCATGAAGAGATAAAAGAAGCTAATGAATTATTTAAAAGGGCTGATAAGGCTGTGTATATTGCTAAAGAACAAGGTAGAGATAGGGTGATTATTTACTCATCAGATAAAAAGCAAGAGGGATAAATGGATCTTAGAAGAATAAACAAAATCTTAAGAGAATTTGTAAAAAGTAATGAATGGAAACAAGTAAGAATGGCTATTCTTTCTAAAATTGATTCTCCAGGTTGGGTGATAAATAAAAATGGTGATTTTATTTACAAAGTAGAGCAAAATCGAGAATGTTGTGAGATGATTAAATCTACTCAAACTGGAAAGAAAATTTGCGATGAATTCTTTAAAGAAATGTTTGCTAAAGCATGCATTCAAAAACAATCTGCATTATTAAACTGTCAAGCAGGTTTTTATGGAGTAGTTTGCCCTCTTACTATAGAGGAGAATATTATCGGAGCTGTAGGAGGTTGCCAGATTTTAGTTGAACATAAAGATTTGACTAAGTTTGAAAATACAGCTAAGAAATTGAATATAAATAAAGAGCGGTTTTTAAATTTAGTTAAATATGGCTACAGTATTTCTTCTAAAGTGTTAGAAATGGAGATGAATTTAATTGCTCTTCTTTCTCAGGCGGCCATAAATGTAGTTTTAAAAGAAGATTACTTATTAAAAGCTAATACTAATATTAAAAAACTTTTAGAATTACATAAATTAATTGAAGAAAAGAGAGAATACATATTAGAGAATAAAATTGAAAGCCTCTATACCTTAATTTTAGAAGCTATGTTAGAGATTCTAAAATATCGAAGCTCTTATCTATTTTTTATTGATAGAAGAACTAAAAAATTAATGAATAAATTATCTAATAGTGTAGTGGATTTACGAATGAATGAAAATTTAGTAGGAAAATTGATTGTTGATAATAATCCTAAGCTAATAGAAATGCCCAAACCGATACTCTTCTTAAATATCAGCTTAGATTCCCCGCAACATTGTATCTTAGCTTTAAGTCATAAAGAGGATGAAACAAATATTGGGGATGACGATATAGAGGTATCTACCTTAGTAAGAGATTATTTGAGTATTGTAATTAAGAGTGTGATTTTTAGTTTTGAAAAGAGAAAAGAATTAGAAAAAAGAATTGTTGTTGAAGAAAAGAGAGAGTCAGTAAAGATTAGAACAGAATTACTTCGCGGTCATGCCCAGAGAGCAAGTGAGCTTCGAAAATATACAGAAAACATTAAATTACTTACAGAGAAAATAAGTTTTGGAGATGTAAAGTTAGATGAATTTAAGGAACAAAAAGAAATATTAAAAGCCCAAGTGGAAGAATTGGGTGCTGTAGCTACAGAATTAGAAATACAAGCAGCTAAATTGAAGGAACAGGCGGAAGAGTTGGAGAAGAAGAAAAAGCTTCTTAAAGAAGAAGATAAAAAAGCTGATGAATTAAGAGCTCAAATTGAAAAATTGAAAAAACAAGAGGAAGACCTTAAAAAAAATGCTGAGGAACTAAAAAGACAAGCAGAAGAAGCAAGAGAACTAATTACCCAAGCAGAAGAGATTCAAGAGCTACGAGAGAAGACTAATGAGTTAAATATATTATATAGCATTAGCAGCGATTTAGCTTCTATAGATGATCCTATAGGCGTATTAGGATATACTTTAAATAAGATAAAGCCTTATTTTGATTATCAAATTAGTTCTTACTTATATCTTAAAGATGAAAATGATCTTATAGGAAGGGTTAATAATCTTTGTTATATTAGCGAGGAAAGCTTAGAGGAAATTAAGAGGAAGTTGTATGATCGATGGAAAGTGTTAGAGGTGAAAGATACTAAAAGAGAAGTTAAGTTTACTATTGAAAATCCAGATTTAGTTTCTATGGCGGGGAAGAATCATGAGAAAGTGAATTCACATATCACTACTCCTTTAATTGAAAGGGGTAAACTGATAGGCCTTATTCATATAGCAAGTTTAGAGAAAGATGTTTATGATGCTTCTAAAATTAGACTGCTTTCTATTATAGGAAGCCATATTTCAGTGGCCATAGAGAAAATTAGACTTCTTGCTAAAGCTAAAGAACTTGCTGAACATGATTCTCTTACAGGTATTTACAATTTAAGATATTTTGAACAATTTTTGGTTAAGGAAATAAATTATGCTAGGGAAATAACGGGACAACTTTCTATTATTATGATTGATTTAGATAATTTGAAGAAGATAAATGATCAATATGGCCATGAATGGGGAAATAAGTATATTCAAACAGTAACTTTTCTACTGCAAAATATTATTGGAAAAAATGATTGTTTGGCAAGAATTGGAGGAGATGAATTTGTTGTTGCTTTACCAGGTATTGATAGAGAAGAAGGAGTAAGAATAGCCCAAAAGATAAAAGATAGTATTTCTAATTATGAATTTAGATTTATGGGCAAGATTCATAAAATGTCAGCAAGTGTCGGGGTAGCTTCATTTTCTAAGAGATTTATTTATAGCAATAAAGACATTATGGATAGAGCAGATAAAGCTATGTATCAAGCTAAATATAGAGGCAAGAATCAAGTATGTGTTTTTAAGGAAGGTGCTTTTTAAAGATAAGTTAATTCTTTCTTGAATATATAAGGGAAATTAAGATTTCCGTCTTCTGTGTTTTCTGATTTATCTGATTTATTAATGTCTAAAAATTTCCTTGGTAAATGTTAAATATTTTGATGAATAAGCAAGAGAAGCTTTATAGAAAAGATTAAGGGGTCCAGAAAGGGTGAATAAAAATAAAATAATAAAAATAATTATCTTAGGAGAAAGGGCAATAAGGCTTATTCCTAAAACAATAGTAACTAAATAAGAAAATGATCTTTTACTACTTATTGTTGCAAAAATAGAAACATTATATACAATAGTGCTGATCATTAGGTAAGATAAAACGATCATGGAAATTATTAGAAGTAATCTAGGAATAATAAGGTTATAATGATTAACAGTAAGCACGAAAGAAGAAATTAACGAACCTGCTGCTGGGATAGGCAAACCTGTAAAAAATTTTTTACCAACACCTTTAGTCTGAGCGTTAAACCTTGCTAAACGCAGAGCCCCACATACTACATAAAGAGAAACCACTACAAGAACAATACGATTATGAGGATACTTAAGTAAAAGAGAATAGATCAAAATTGCTGGAGATATGCCAAAAGATACCAAATCAGAAAGAGAATCAAACTGAACTCCAAAATTTGAAGTAGATTTAGTAATACGAGCTATTTTGCCATCAAAGATATCAAAAAGATTAGCCACTAAAATTAACCAACAAGCTAAGGTTATCTCTCCTTTAAATACAAAAAGAATAGCTAAAAAACCTGAACATATATTTCCAGTAGTAAATAAATTGGGAATAATTTGGACATTTTTCATAAATCAGTTACTCCTAAAATAGTTTTACCAGCATAAACTTTGTTGCCTACTTGGCATCTAAGAGAGATATTTTTAGGTATGAAGATATCTACCCGAGAACCAAATTTTATCATACCATAACGCTCTCCTAAAGACAAACTACTTCCTACTTCGCAATTGCAGATAATTCGTCGAGCAATAAAACCAGCAATTTGTTTTACTAAAACTAGAAGTTGATTATTCTTAATAACTATAACGTTATTTTCATTAACCAAGGAAGCTTCTTGAAAAAGAGCATTTTTAAATTTCCCTTTTTGGTATTTTTTAAATTCTACCGTACCTGCAATGGGAGCTCGATTAACATGCACATTGAATATGGATAAAAAAATACCAATTTTATATACTGGTTGTTTAAAAATGTTTTCTTCATATATTTCACTAATTTCTACAATTTTTCCATCAGCAGGAGAAAGAATTGCTCCTTTTTCAGCGGATATTTTTCTTTGAGGATCTCTAAAAAAGTAAAGTATAAATAGAAATGCAGGAAGAGTATAGTAAAATATAGTCTTATAAGAAAAATAGGCGATTCCCAAGAAAATCAAGAAAGGAAAAACTATACTAAAAGATTCTTTAGCAAGAGGAATTTGATCCATTAATTTCATCTATTCTTTTCCTATGGCAATATACATGGTAGTAGATTCTCTCTTTATGAGTAGCAAAGCTTCTTCTTCAGGCTTTATCTTTTTTGTTACTTTAATAAAGTCTTCAATGGTCATGATTTTATTCTTTTCTATTTCTTCTATAATATCTCCTTCGATTAAGCTTGCTTTATAAGCAGGAGTATCGATTTTAACATTAGAAATTATTATTCCCCTTCCTTCTTTAATGTTGAAATGTTTAGCTATTTCTTGAGTTAATTTTTGGGCTGTAATTCCTCGCCAATAATAAATATCTGGTCTTTTGGCTACTTTTGGTTCATCAGGCAACTCTTTTAAGATGATTTTTATACTCATAAGTTTTCCATTCCTCATAATAGAAAGAGTTACTACGTCTTCTACATTCTTCTTTAAAACTTCTCTTTGCAGTTCTCTCACGGAGGTAACTGTTTTATTATTAATAGCTTTTATAATATCTTTTCTCTGTACTCCTGCTTTTTCAGCAGGACTGTTCTTGGATAGATCAGAAACTAGCACGCCACTTTTAGGAGATACTCCTAAAAGTTTTGATAACTCTGGAGTTATATCTTGAATAACTATTCCCAGCCAAGCTCGAGTAACCTTACCGTGTTTAATTAAAGAATCTATAACCTTAACTGCAATGTTTATAGGAATAGCAAATCCAATGCCTTGAGCTTGAGCGACAATAGCTGTATTTATGCCAATAACTTCTCCCTTAATATTAACTAAAGGACCTCCGCTATTTCCAGGGTTAATAGAAGCATCAGTTTGAATAAAGTCTTCATATTCAGCTAAACCTATAGTTCTTCCTTTAGCACTTATTACTCCTACAGTAACGGTATGCTCTAATCCATAAGGATTGCCCACAGCAATAACCCAGCTTCCAATCTTTGCTTTATCTGAATCACCTATTTTAGCTATAGGCAAATTATTTTTCACATCTACCTTAATTAAAGCTAAATCAGTTTTAGAGTCAATTCCTATTACTTTACCCTCAAAACTTCTTCCATCTAAAAGAGTAACTTTTATTGAATCAGCGCCTTTAATAACGTGATCATTAGTTAAAATATAACCTTCTTTTTTTATGATTACTCCAGAACCTAAGCTTTCTTGGTTATATTTTTTAGAAGGAATATTATCAAAAAAATCTTCAAAAAAACCATCAAAAGGGAAATAAGATTTGTCTCGAAACATCTGAAAGCCACTATCTATTTTTTTCATTACACTAAGATTAACCACAGCTGGTTTTGTTTCTTCGGAAATCTTAGAAAAAGCTTCTTCTAAAGAAGATAAAGAAGAAAGAGTCTCTTTGGGCAATTCATTGTTTACTTTTAAGATAGCTGGAGATTTACGAAGATTTAAAACAGAAGTTTTGTTGGGTAGCTTTCCTTTCTCCTTCTTGAAAAATGAGTTTTGTATAACTGTAATAACAAAAAAAGCTAAAATTAAGGATAAGGTTACTAATATAATTTTTTTAATATAATTTAACATATTTTAAATTAGGTATTTAACCTGAATTCGATTTAAATATAAGTTTAAAGGTTAATATCTTTGAGCATTAATTGAAATTAGAAAAAATTTAATTTTAAAATTAAATTTAAAAGAAAAAAGAAGAAATTTTATTTGAGGCAGAAGGCCGAGTTTAATTTCTTCTCTTTAAAAATTAGATATTTTTCGTTAAAATTTCAATTTAG
>JASEGW010000250.1 GCA_030017825.1 bacterium
TAGCTAACTCCTTATTTTACAGAGGGTGGTTGTAAATTTTATTCAAACTTCAGTTAAAAGTTAATAATTGAGTTTTGATGTTAAATGCTTATAAAATAGAAATAAAATATTGAAAAACTATTAAAAAGTGTTATATTGAATTAAAAAGTTGATGTGGTTTAAATTATGATTGCATTAAATATAGCTTTAGTCCAGATGGATGTAAAGATAGGTAAAAAAGAAGAGAATATTAAAAAAGCAGAAAAACTATTAAAAAAATGTGAGGATTTTAAGCTTGATATTATATGCTTTCCAGAGCTTTTTACCACAGGTTATGATTTGGAGAATATCAGTAATTTAGCTGAAAGCTCTAGTGCTCTTTCCTTGAAATTTATTACAGAAAAAGCTCGAAAGCTAAGTTGTTATATTTTAGCAGGAAGTATAGCTGAAAAAAATCAAGATAGAATATACAATACTTCTTTTTTAATAGATAACCAAGGCCAAATTATTGGCAAATATAGCAAGATAAATCTTTTCCCTCCTTTTAAGGAAGATTTATATTTTGAAAAAGGTAAGGAAGTTAGTCTAAGTAAAATAAAGATTAAAGATAAAGAAATATGGGTAGGGATATTGATATGTTATGATTTAAGGTTCCCTACTTTATTTCAAAAGCTTACTCAAGAAGGTGCCCAAATTATTTTTGTTCCTTCTCAATTTCCAAATCCTCGCATTGAACATTGGAAAGTTTTGCTGAAAGCTCGGGCTATTGAAAATCAAGTTTATATAATTGGAATCAACAGGATAGGCAATGATTCAGAAGTATCTTATTTTGGCCATAGTATGGTCATTGATCCTTGGGGAGAAGTGGTAGGTAACGCCTTAGAAGAAGAAGGAGTGTTGTTTGCAAAGATTGATTTAGATAGGATTGCAGAAGCAAGAGAGAAAATACCTGTGTGGAAAAATGTTAGTGTTGAAACGGGTAAAGAGGAGTATAACCCATAATAAGCGATTTTATATATTGCCTGCTATAGATGATATGTTAAAGTATCAAGCTTTCCCCGGAGATAATCTTATGATATAATCTCCAATAAAACATAAGGAGGGAAAGTATGACCCAAACAGATTATTCTATAAAAGATTATAATATCTTCATTGGTATCGATGTTGATAAAAACAAACTTTCATTTACTGTTAGTAATAATAATATCATGAAAAAACAAAAACAATACCATCTAATCCACAGCATCTTTACAATTATGTTACAAATAACTTTTCAGATAAAAGAGTTATTTTTGCCTATGAAGCAAATCCTACAGGATTTTATCTTCATGACTATTTAAAAGAGAAAGATTTTAAATGTATAGTTATATCCCCTCTTTCTATTCCTAGAGCTTTTAATGAAAAGGTTAAAAATAATCGTATTGATTCCAGAAAGATTACTAAGTATCTTAAATCTGGACAACTAAGATCCATTAGAATTCCTGAAGGCTCTTATCGAGAACTAAGACATTTAATTAAAATAAGAGAAAATTATGCCAAAAATCGCAAAACAGCAAAACAACGTATAAAAACCTTACTTTTATCTGAAAATCTATATCCTTCTCTTAAAGATCCTGAAGGTAAATGGTCTTATAACTATATGGAATCCATTAATTAATCTGACATAAGAAATGTTTATTGTTCTATTTGA
>JASEGW010000251.1 GCA_030017825.1 bacterium
TTAGTTGGTATTGTTAGTTTTATTGGTTAATTGAGTTTTGATATTGGCGTTAATAGAGAATATATTGCTATTATCATGATACTCTGAAATTATACTAACCTTGATTATTATTGACATTTGGTTAATCATTTGTTAAATTTTAGAGCAATATAAAGGGGAAATACAAAGGATGCTAAATGATACTATTGTTGCTATTTCTACTTCTTTAGGAGAGGGAGCTATTGGAATTGTCCGTTTAAGCGGCAAAGATGTTCTTGGTATTGCTAAAAAGATATTTGTTCCCAACAAGGGTTCCCGAAAGCTTAAATCTCACCAAATGCGTTATGGGAGAATACTAAGTCCTGACAAAAATAAAGTTATTGATCTAGTTTTGATAAATTATATGAAAGCTCCCAAGACTTATACCAGAGAAGATATTTTAGAAATTAATGTCCACGGAGGAATAATTCCTGTAAGAAGGGTTTTAGATATAGTTTTAAAATGTGGAGCGCGTTTAGCAGATCCAGGTGAGTTTACCAAAAGAGCATTTCTAAATGGACGTATAGATCTAACTCAAGCTGAGGCAGTAATTGATGTAATAAGAGCTAAAACCGAAGCAAGCTTAAAAATAGCTATAGACCAACTTCAAGGAGGGCTGAAGAAAAAAGTTTTTGAGATTAGAAACTTGATAGTTAAATTGTATGCCAAAGTAGAACTTCAATTAGATTTTAGCGAAGAAGAAATAGAAGAATATAGTCATGAAGAATTGGCCAAAGAGGCTCTTTCCATAAAAATAAGATTAGAAAAATTACTTAAAACATTCAATTCAGGTAAAATTTACAAAGAAGGGATTAAGGTAGCTATTATTGGAAAGCCTAATGTGGGAAAGTCAAGTTTGTTGAATGAATTAATAGGAGAGAAAAGAGCTATTGTTACTCAATTTCCTGGCACTACTAGAGATACCATAGAAGAGGTAATTAATTTAGAGGGCATGCCTTTACAGATTATTGATACAGCTGGACTTAGGCATACAAAGTGTGAGATTGAAAAAGAAGGACTAAAGAGAACTAAGAAAGCCATAGAAACTGCTGATTTAATACTTTTAATGATAGATTCTTCAAATGTTTTCGATGAAGAGGATAAAAAGATTATCAGTGATACTAAGCATAAAAAGAAAATATGGGTTATTAATAAAATAGATTTGCCACCTCAATTAAAAGTTAAAGAATTAGAAATAAAAAACCAAAGTCCTGTAATTAAAATTTCTGCCCTAAAAAGAATAGGCATAGAAGATTTAAAGAAAAAGATTAGAGAATTATTTTTAAAAGGCGATATATCTTCTAAAGATGATATTTTAATTACAAATTTTCGTCATTACAAAGCTATTCAAAAAGCAGCGAATTCTATAAAAGAAGTTATAAATACTATAGAGAAGAAGTTATCATTAGAGTTTACAAGTATTGATTTGAAAGAAGCCTTAGATTCTTTGGGAGTGATGGTTGGAGAGACAGTTAGCGAGGATATATTAAATGAGATTTTTGCAAATTATTGCATAGGAAAATGAATTAGCAAGAAAAACTAAGATAAATTACAGATAAGTACTTAAGCATAAGTTTTCGGTATTTAATCTGAGTATTTTAAATCCGAAA
>JASEGW010000252.1 GCA_030017825.1 bacterium
TAAAGCTTATGGTGGTCGGTTTCGTTACTATTTTAATCCAAAAAATGATATAGTTATCTTTATGGGTATTGAAGGAGATGTTATAAAGTTTGACTTAAATAGTAAAGATAATAATGAAAAGATATCTGGTAAAGGATATATGGCTTATTTTTTTGTAGGGCAGGAATTCTTTATGAATGACAACTTTACTTTTTATATAGATTTAGGTCCCTCCCAAATAGCCCTTTCTGAAAATGAATTTAACTTAGATGTTAAAGGAATAGAATGGATTTATAATCTGGGTATAAACTTCTACTTTGGCTCTTCAGGAAAAAAGAGATATTAATAATTCTGGCCCTTTCATGTTAATTGTAACTACCTCCTAATATCAACCAACCTATAATTTCTTTGTATTTTATCAAATATTATATTTAATCTAAAAAGAGAAATGCAGTTATCTTCTTAGCAACTGAGCGGCTTTTTCGGGAAAAGTATAGTTAATATAAACGCCGCTTCCCCATTCATAACCAGTAGAACGATAAAGCTTGGGCATAATTTCAATATGCCAATGATACTCTGGAAGATAATTCTCTTTTAAAGGTCCTGAATGGAGTATCAGGTTATACCCTGGATTATTCAGATTTATCTTTATTTTTGTAAGAGTATCTTTTAAGATTGAAGCTAAGTTTTTTATTTCTTGATCAGATATATTCTCAAAAGAGGAATTATGGGTGCAGGGTAGGATCCAAGTTTCATAAGAGAAGCGAGGAGCAAATGGCACTAAGGAGATAAAATAATTATTGTTAAAGATTATTCTTTCTTTAGGTTTTCTTAGCTCTTCATAGATTATATCACAATAAACACATCTTTGATGAAAACCAAAATACTTTTTGCTTCCTGCTAATTCTTCATTTATACTTTTAGGTATAATTGGTAAAGCAATTAATTGAGAATGGGGGTGGATAACTAATCCTCCAGCAGTTTTTCCGTAATTTTTAACAATTAAGATATGCTTAATTGTTTTGTTCTCTTTTAGCTTAAGAAACCTTTCTTTGTAAGCCCAGATGAGTTTTTCTAATTGATCGTAAGGCAAAGTATCTAAAGTTTGATCGTGCATAGGAGATTCAATAATAATTTCATGAGAACCTATAGAGTTCATACGATCATAAACTACTCCTACTCCTTCCTTATCTAATTCGCCTTCACTGTCTACAATGGGGAACTTGTCTGGCACAACTCTAATGGACCATCTATTTTCCTGATCTCTATAAGAAAGTAATTCTTTTTCTTTTATATCTGAAATGCTTTCTGGACAAAATGGGCAGTCCTTTTCATCTTTTGGTTTTGCTAAACTTTGCGAGGGTAATCTTTTTTTAGTTCTCCTTCCCTCTTTATGTATAATTACCCAGCGCCCTGTAATGAGGTCTTTTCTAAGTTCAGACATATATTTTTAACCTTAATTTGATATTAAATATAAGTACTTAAGCATAAGTTTTCGGTATTTGATCTGGGTATTTTAAATCCGAAATCCAAGCATCG
>JASEGW010000253.1 GCA_030017825.1 bacterium
CAAAATATAACATTTTTCGTAGTAATTAAATATAACATTTGACTTAGTAACAACATGTGATTGATTTTCCTTGACATGTAGTAATAATTTAAATATGCTATACCTTATTATTTTTAGGAGGATTTTAGATGACAACTCAGTTAGAAAGAGCCAGAAATGGAGAAATTACCAAGGAAATGAGATATGTAGCTGAAAAAGAAAAGCTTTCCTCAGAATATATTAAAGATATGATAATTCAAGGTAAGGTTGTAATTCCAGTCAATATAAATCGAGAATGTAAACCAGTAGGAATTGGCAAAGGATTGAGAACTAAAGTTAATGCTAGCATAGGAACTTCTTCTGATATTGTAGATTTAGAAATGGAAGTGGAGAAAGCTAAGATTGCTGAAAAATATGGTGCAGATACTTTGATGGAACTTTCTACAGGAGGAAATTTAGACCTAATTAGAAGAGAGGTGTTAAAAACAATATCTTTGCCTATAGGAAATGTTCCTCTCTATCAGGCAGCTATTGAGTCTATCCGAGAATTTGGGTCAGTAGTTAAAATGAAAGCAGATTTCTTGTTTGAGGTAATAGAAAAACAAGCCAAAGAAGGCATTGGCTTTATGGCTATTCATTGTGGTATTAATCTACTTACTTTGGAGCGGCTTAAAAATCAAAATTATCGTTATGGAGGTTTAGTAAGCCGAGGTGGAGCCTTTATGACAGCTTGGATGCTTCACAATAAAGAAGAAAACCCTTTATATTCCCAGTTTGAGCGCTTAGTAGAAATTCTTAGAAAATATGATACAGTTTTGAGTTTAGGAAATGGAATGAGAGCTGGAGCTATTCATGATTCTTCAGATAGAGCTCAAATTCAAGAATTAATAATTAATTGTGAATTGGCTGATGTGGCTCGTAAAATGGGAGTTCAAGTTATTGTGGAAGGGCCGGGACATATCCCTATTGATGAGATTGAAGCTAATGTAATTATCCAGAAAAGAATGTCAGGTGAAGCTCCTTTTTACATGCTGGGCCCCTTAACTACTGATATTGCTCCTGGTTATGACCATATCTCTGCGGCCATAGGTGCTTCTCTTTCCACAGCTTATGGGGCTGATCTTATTTGTTATGTTACTCCACCGGAACACGTAGCTCTTCCTTTTCCAGAGGATGTAAAAGAAGGAGTAATTGCGGCAAGAATTGCTACTCATATTGGAGATATGGTTAAGCTTAACAAAAGAGAAGATGACTTAAAGATGGCTTATGCTCGTCGTAGCTTAAATTGGGAAGAACAGTTCAAGTTAGCCATAAATTCAGAGCGAGCTGAAAAAATAAGGGAAGAAAGAGTTCCTAAAGACAGTGACACTTGCACTATGTGTGGTGAGTATTGTGCGGTAAAGATTGTAAATGAAAACTTTGCTGCTAAATTACCTGAATGTAAATAACCTGAGTTCGACATAAGAATATGTTCCTTTATTTTAAGTTTAAAAATTATAGCACTTATTAATCAAAGTTTGTCATGCTTATAGAACAAG
>JASEGW010000254.1 GCA_030017825.1 bacterium
ATAGATATGTAGTTGAAACTACACAACTTAGTTTTTTTAACTGTTAAAGATCAGTCTAACTTTTATATACGAACTTTTGGTTAATGGGAGGTATAAATAAAAATTGCGGAAATAAGATGAAAATAATAGTGGATTTTCTAAAAAGTTTATGCTTACTCATAAAATTACTCAATGTTCCATGATAAACTGAAAAGGTTTGTAATCTCAATTCGGAAAAAGACAAACTTTGTCCCTGTATTTTAGAATAAATATAAAGTAAGGATAAGAGTTCTTAGGGTTGTTAGTAAGAAAATAATAGTTTATTGGAGAATGCTGTCTAAAAATTGGATAAAGAGTATATATAGAAATATTAACGAGAAATATTTAATATTTCATAGTGCAGCAAACCGGCAGGAATATTAATTTTAGCTATATCTCCTACCTTTTTGCCCAGTAAACCTTTGGCTACAGGTGAGGTGATGGATATTCTTCCAAAATTAGAGTTTGCTTCTATAGGACTAACTAATCTATAGGTAATTTCTGAATTATTATCTAAGTTTTT
The DNA here is from genome assembly GCA_030017825.1 of bacterium. Classification (GTDB taxonomy): domain Bacteria; phylum UBA9089; class JAHJRX01; order JAHJRX01; family JAHJRX01; genus JASEGW01. The sequence goes on from JASEGW010000254.1 coordinate 542, forward strand.
CAATTCTACTTTAGCGCCAATGCAAATCATATCGGTAGGTAAATTTTCTTCTTCTATAAGTCTGGCCATAGCTATTTGGGATTCAAGGAGTCTAATTTTAGCTTCAATGCGTCCTTGTTCTTCTTTAGCTGCATGGTATTCAGCGTTTTCTTTTAAGTCTCCATATTCTCTTGCTTCGCCAATAGCTTTAGATAATTCTCTTTTTTTGACAGTTTTCAAGTAATTTAAATCATCTGTTAGTTTTTTAAGTCCTTCTGCAGTTAAATATATCTCTTGCATAATAATTGTCTACCTCCATTTTACAACTAATTCTGGTAGCGTTTGGAAATATAAAGTTTTCATTTAATAACATAATTTGTAGTATTTTGTCAAGTAAATTTTCTTGGGAAGTTATTTAGGGTGTTTTGATGTATCAGGAATATCTCTTATGTGATGTAGATATTTAACTTTGCTTTAAAAATAGTATTCATCTACAGGATGTTAAGTTTAGATTTTATATATCAGATGATAATTTATCAAAATTTTCTACTGATATTGCTGGAGATGTAGTAAAAGAAATTGCTGTCATTTTATTCAAGGCAATAGAAGTCTTCATAGCTTGTTCCATACTTGGAAAATTTACGATAAGAAGTAAATCATATTCCCCAAGCATAGCATACATAGAAATAACTTCTCCGCCATAAGAGTTAATGAGGCTAACAGCCTTATCTGTTCGCTTGCCACTAATTTTCTTTAAAGCTTCGGGTGAGTATTTTCCAAACATTAGAAAAGATGACATGTAAAGTTCCTCCTTTTAAGGTTAAAATCTATTTGCTTATAAGTATATAGGAAAATCTTTAAAAGTAAAGAGAAAGTAAAAAATTTCTACAAAAAATAATAAAAAACAAAAATCTTGTATTTTATAAGAAAATAATTTATTAGACTTACTGCGAAATAAATCAGTTATTTTACAAAAATGCTATAATTCCTT
>JASEGW010000255.1 GCA_030017825.1 bacterium
CCAAAGATGGTGCCGAGACCCAGAATCGAACTGGGGACGCCAGGATTTTCAGTCCTGCGCTCTACCGACTGAGCTATCTCGGCGATTGTATTATAAATAATTATATTTAACTGCTAAGAAGTTTTGATAAGCCACTTTGATCTAAATTGCTATGGGCTATAAAAGCGGTATTTGATTCTTCTAATATTTGGGCTTGGGTATTAGTTAGTAATATTTTTGCCTTTTTAGCATCAGCTACTTTAGATTTGAAAGCACATAAATTTTCTTTGGCAATATCTGCAATTCCGTTTTCGTTGGGGCTTTCTTCTTCTTTAGAGTCTTTAATCCGTATAGATGTTTTTAGTATCTGAGCTTTTTCGGCCAAGAAACTTTTATTGTTTTGCTGAAATTTAATTTTAGTTTTATTAAGTTCGGTTTCATCAATTTTACTTTTATTAATATTCAACTAAAACCTCCGATTTAACTTTTTTTATCTACAAAAAAAGCTTCATCGAAAAATTCTCCACCTTCCTTAATGTAAGTTTTACGTAATTCCTGGTATTTAAATATTTTATTTAATTTTATTCTGGTTTCTTTTATTTGGTGTTTCAATGTATTTTCTGCTTTTATTTCTGTATTTTTTATTTGATGCAGGAGATCATCTCTTGCTTGGTCAAAATAAGAAGTATTTAGATTTTTTATGTTTTGCTTTTTCAAGCTCAATTCTTGATTCCGAAGCTCAATAACAGTTTGTATACAATTACCCCTTTTCTGAATTAAGTTTTCTAGTTTATCAATCTCTTTTTCTTTAATTGTCTTTTCTATTTTTAGTGTTATGTTGTAAATCTGTTTTAAGTTGTTTATTTCTTCTTCTAAGATAGAAGAGAGATGTTCATTTAAACTTGAACTGTCTTGACCATTTTTCATAGATCTTGAATAGGTACTTTATCTCCACATTTTTTTATAGCCTGATCCCAAGTTTCTCTAAGCTCAATAAGCATACCTTTTACTTCATCTATAATTTTAGAATCTTTTTTGACATTGGCTTGAATTAACCTTCGATTCATATAATCATACAAACTATATAAATTTCTGGAAATTTCTCCTACTTCCATATTAAGGGAAATCATAAGTTCTGTAACAATATTCTGAGCTTTTATGATGTTAGTATTAGAAACACCATAATCTTTTTTAGATATAGCTTCATTAGCTATGTTTAAGAACTTTACTGCTCCATCATAAAGCATTAAAATTAATTTTCCTTGACTAGCTGTAGAAATTTTTGCTTGACGATATGCTTCATATGGATTAGACAAAAAATATGCTCCTATATCTTAATATAATGATAAATTTATCATAAAACAAAATATTATGCAAGGAATATTTACTAATTATTTATTTTTATGAGTATGTGACGCAGACCCCTTTGTCAAGACAATTTATTACACTTTTTACGTTACACTTAATTAAGAATTATTAAGTTATTAAGTTTATCAAGACTA
>JASEGW010000256.1 GCA_030017825.1 bacterium
TTAAACTTCGCACTAATGAAATATGTTGTTACATTGAACATTGCTGAATAGTTACTGTATTTTTATTAATTATACTATATTTCTCCAATAACTCAAGAGGTCTTTTAAGGTTTCTTTCAAATTTATAGTAGGTTTCCACCCAGTCTGTAGTTTAAGTTTCTCATAACTTCCTATTTGAATAGGGACATCTGAAGGACGCATTCTTTCTTTTTCGGTTTTAACTTCTATTTCATGCTCGCTCATACTTAAAAGAATATCTAATACTTCCTTAATAGCATAAGCTTTATTAGAACAAACATTATAAACTTCTCCCACTTCACCTCTCTGCATTGATAAATAATAAGCTGCTACAACATCCCTTACATCAATAAAATCTCTTTTTGCTTCTAAGTTACCTACCTTTATTATAGGCTCTTGTCTTTCTTTTTCAATAAGAGCAATTTGATAAGCGAAATCAGAACAAACAAAATCTTTGCGGTCTCCAGGTCCAGTCTGATTAAAAGTACGAGTTCGTATTATCTGCATTTTATAAGTCCTAAAATACTGGTAAGCCACCATATCTTGGCTAATCTTAGTAACTCCATAAAAATCCATAGGTCTAAAAATATTATTTTCTAAAACAGGATTTTCTTCTTCTTTTACTAGCCCATACTCTGCACTAGAGCCAGGTATATGAATTAAAGGATTTTTTTTTGTTTCTAAAATAGCATTTAGGAGATTCACAGTCCCATAAAAATTAACATTCATAGCTAAATGAGGATCTTTTTGAACCCGAGGACCAAAAGTAATAGCTGCTAAATGAAATACTTTTTCTGGAAGAATTCCTAAGATAATCTTTGCCATCTCCTGACCATTGCAAATGTCACCTTCAAATAGTTTGATTCTTTCTTGCAATCTTTCTCCAAGATTATTAAATCTTCCTCCCTTCTCTATAAGACCATAAATCTCTGCTTCTGGTTCATTCTGGCATAAGTGTTCTACTAAATGCTCCCCTGTAAAACCATTTATTCCAGTAATTAATATTTTCACCTATATCCCTTTTCTCAACAATAAGTAATACTTGACATACAAAGTCTTATCTATAAAAAAGATAAATTCTTTTTTCAATCTTGCAGTTATTTTATTTACAATAATACATACAAATTAAATTATTATCCTTTAGTTTTTTTAATTATGCCACATTAATATAGCCATTGTCAATAGTAATATTTACCTAATTGCCTGATATTAAAGATGTTATAAGATGATAGATACTGTTCTTAAATATATATAAAAAAAGAAATATATAAGATATACATAATAAATGCTTAAAAATGATTAATGATGATTAAGATTTGAATAAAAAGGTAATTTTGATTTTTAAGCAGATTTTTGGGTAGCAATACTATAGCAAAACAACTATTGCTTTTAACAATAGTTGTTTATTTGTAACTATTCAGCATAAACCTAAGTTTAAGGATTAATATTTCTGAGC
>JASEGW010000257.1 GCA_030017825.1 bacterium
GAGAAATAATAGAATAAGAAACATAGGTGGAGGTAGAAAAGGAAATCTACCTGTTCTTGAAGATAAACGGCAACTAATCTATATCCTGTAGTTTTTCTTATGCATTCAAGGAAAATAGAATGAATCATTTTTTTGTAACTTATCAAATTAGAACAACTAAAGATAACATTGATGAAATAGCAGAAGATATCTGCTTAGAGCAAACTGTTGAGGTTGTAAAAAACTTAGCACAGGATAAATGGATAAAAGAAAATATTATCGGAAAAGTTAAAGAAATAACCCAACTCTCTAATGGTGTATTCAATGTGCTTATTAGTTATTCAGATGCAATAACTGGATACCAACTGCCTCAATTATTAAACATATTATATGGAAATATTTCTCTTAAAAATAATATAAAAATTGTAAACCTATCTCTTTCTAAAAACTTTTTATCTCATTTTGAAGGTCCTAAATTTGGTATTTCATCCATTAGAAAGATTTTAAATATAAAAGATCGTCCTTTACTTGCTGCAGCCCTAAAACCAATGGGTAAAAATCATGAAGAGCTTGCTCAACTTGCTTATCAACTTGCTCTTGGAGGAATCGATATCATCAAGGATGATCATGGATTGGTCGATCATTCTTTTTGCAGCTTCCATAAAAGGATAAAAGCTTGTCAACAAGCTATAAGAAAAGCAGAACTAAAAACAAGTAAAAAAGTTCTTTACTTTCCTAACATAACAGATAGTTATGAAAATATGTTGGAAAATATCAAATTAGCAAAAGAAATAGGCGTAGGAGGATTTTTAGTATCTCCTATGATCATTGGATTTGATCTTATGCGTTATTTAGCAAATAAAATATCTACACTTCCTATAATGGCTCATCCTGCTTTTACAGGCTCATTATTTAATACTAAACACGGCATATCTTGTAGAATAATACTAGGAAATATTATGAGAATTGCTGGAGCTGACTTAGTAATTTATCCTAATTTTGGAGGACGCTTTCCCTTTACTAAAAAAGTATGTAAAGAGATAGACGAAGCTTTAAAAAAAGATATGTTTAATCTTAAAAAAGCTTTTCCAGTTCCTGCTGGAGGAATTGCTTTTGAAAATATCTCTAAACTAAATAAGTTTTATGGTCATAATGTTGTTTTTCTAGTTGGCTCTAGTCTTTATGCCTATTCTAAAAATCTTACCGAAAGTGTAAAATATTTTTTATGCAAAGTAAATAACAGTGTTTAATTACAAACTGTCAGCAATCAGCAGAAATTGAAAGATTAAGATGGTAAGAATTTCTCTTTTCTATATAAAGGAAATAGCTTTTTAGAAACTAACATCCGAAAGCTGATAAATATTTACTCTCATGCAACACATTATAATGGACCCCAAAATTTGGACAGTATGTTAAATTACACTTACTGCGAAATAACAGCAATAGATACAAAAAAGCTTATAGATGCCTGCAATG
>JASEGW010000258.1 GCA_030017825.1 bacterium
AGGCATCTATAAGCTTTTTTGTATCTATTGCTGTTATTTCGCAGTAAGTCTAATAGATAATAGATGTTAGAATCTAAATTTATATTCTTTTCTTGCCTCCAGCTTCTTTTCTAGATATAGCATCAACTCAGCAAAAGCTGGCCTTAAGTTCTACCTATACCTCTTATTAACCAAAAGTTCTCATAAGAAATAACCGATAAAGGTAACATGAACATAATACTACCAAATGAAGTACATGGAAAAGCCGAAGAAATAACCCAATGGATCAAGAAAGAAAAGAATGTTAAACTTGTTAATCGATTAAATGCAATTCGATTGCTAATAATGGGTATAAAACAATTTGTTCAATGAGAACTTTTGATTAATAGGGAGTATAAGTAGCCGAATAAAGAAATAACTAAAATATTAAAGGAGCTAATATTGAAAAAATTTAAAAAAACTCTTATCTTAATTTTCATATTGTGTTTTTTTGAAACAATCTTTTATGTTTTTGCTTATGGTTTAACTATTCTTAGTAATACAGAAAAGCCAAAAATATCTTTAGATGAGAATGTTAATTTTTATACAGAAATAAAATGGCAAGGACAAGAGGATGAATATGAAATTATAAGTTTTGAATCTCCTTCTTGTAATAATTTAAGGATTGCTAACTCTTCTTCTAGTAGTAAGGTTGAAGGAAAAGGGAATAAAGCTTTTGCAGTAAAGAAGTATACTTTTAGCTTAAAACCTGTAAGAGCTGGAATGGGTTATGTTAAACCCATAACTATAAAATACAAGAAAAAAGGAGAAGATAAGATTAAGATATTTTTAACTGAAAAAATATCAATAAAGATTATAAGTGGAAATAGAATTTGGGTTTTATGGATGATAATCATAGGATTAATTATAACTGCCTTGGTTGCAATAATTATTTACTTAAAAAAGAAGAAGGGAAAATTAGAAAAAAAGGAAGAAGAAGGAAAGCCAGAAGATATTGCCATTAAAGAACTTAAAGAAATAGAGAAAATAAGAACTCTTAGCATGGCAAAGGAGTTCTATGACAAAATATCTTCAATTCTTAAAAACTATATAGAATCAAAATACGACATTAAAACTAAAAATATACAGAATGATGAAATAGTTAATGAGTTAAAAGAGAAAAAAATAGAAGAGGAAATGATTGAGAAAGTAGAAAAAATTCTTTCTATTAGCGATATGGTAAAACTTGCAAAACATAAGCCAAATTATGATGAGATGAAGAATAGTTATGGGCTTATGGAAGAACTTATATGGGGATTGGGAAAAGAAAAAAGAGAAGATGAAGAAGAATGAACAATAAGTTGGCATGAGATTAATATTTAATAAGAAAATGGAAGAAATAAAAATATTAGTGTAACAGCAAAATGATAATGTCCTATTTAAGCAAAATAAAAATGTCCTATTAA
>JASEGW010000259.1 GCA_030017825.1 bacterium
TCATATTTTCCTCTCTAAACACAAACCACAAAAAATTCTATAGTTTCAAGAATAATCAATTTATGATTAACAAGAAAACTCTACAATTATTATTTTTCTTGTTTTTTGTTATTTTGTTATATCTGTAATAACTCCAGCACCTATGGTTCTTCCGCCTTCTCGAATAGCAAAACGAAGTTCTGTTTCCATGGCAATAGAATTAATTAACTCTACATCTATGTTTATATTGTCTCCAGGCATAATCATTTCTACTCCTTCTGGAAGAATGACTGTTCCGGTAACATCTGTGGTGCGGAAGTAGAACTGAGGACGGTAGCCATTAAAGAATGGAGTGTGTCTTCCACCTTCCTCTTTCTTTAGAACATATACTTCAGCTTTAAACTTAGTATGAGGAGTGATGCTTCCTGGAGCAGCAATAACTTGGCCTCTTTCTACATCATCTTTATCTATACCTCTTAGAAGAAGTCCTATGTTGTCTCCAGCCATAGCTTCATCTAAGAGTTTACGAAACATTTCTACGCCAGTAGCTACAGATTTTCTGGTTTCTTGGATCCCTATAATTTCTACAGATTCTCCTACTTTAATTCTACCTCGCTCTACTCTTCCTGTAGCTACAGTTCCACGTCCAGTAATAGAGAAGACATCTTCTACGCTCATCAAGAAAGGCTTGTCTACTTCTCTTTTAGGAAGAGGAATATAATCATCTATGGCCTTCATGAGCTCAAGAATTGATTTACAGTTTTCACAATCTGGTTTACCGCAAGCACATTCTCCAGCTTTAAGAGCAGAACCCTTAATAACAGGAATATCATCTCCAGGGAATTTATATTCTGTTAGAAGTTCTCTTACTTCTAATTCTACTAATTCTAAAAGTTCTGGATCATCTACCATATCTACTTTATTTAGATAGACTACCATGTAAGGTACTCCTACCTGTCTGGCAAGCAAGATATGTTCTCTTGTTTGAGGCATGGGACCATCTGCTGCAGAAACAACTAAAATGGCTCCATCCATCTGGGCAGCACCAGTTATCATATTCTTTACATAATCAGCATGGCCAGGACAGTCTACATGGGCATAGTGACGATTGTCTGTTTGGTATTCTACATGAGCAATAGCAATGGTAATACCTCTCTCCTTTTCTTCAGGAGCATTATCAATGTCTTCAAACTTTTTTAAGTCTGCAAGGCCTCTTTTAGATAAGATATTAGTTATAGTTGAAGTTAGAGTAGTTTTTCCATGGTCTACATGTCCAATGGTACCTACATTAAGATGAGGTTTTGTTCTTTCATACTTTTGCTTAGCCATAGGGATTACCTCCGAATTAAGTTAATTTTCACACAAAACTCACAAAAGCTACAAAGAAGAATTAATAATTTTTCTTTAATCTTTATGCACTTA
>JASEGW010000025.1 GCA_030017825.1 bacterium
ATCTTCTTTTAAAAAGGAGGTTATTATGGCAGAAAAGGACATTATCATGGCAACTTCGATTGTTGTATTCTTTTAAATGCTTCTTTTATTATTTCAATCTCTTCTTCTCTAATAGTTCGAGCATCTAAAAGAAGCTTATCTTTGGAGATCCTGGCTAAAATAGGGGGGTTGTTTAAGCGCAGTTGTTGGGCAGATTTATCTATACTTAAATTATTAAGTTTTATACTAACCACTTTTGTAGGAATCTCTTCTCCGGGCAAAGCTCCACCACCTACTTGAGAAATATCATCTTCAACCAAAACCTCTCCCTTGTCTCCTACTATTTCTTTGAGCCCTTTACATAAGTTATGAGCTCTTATTTCTACTTCTCTAATATGGCTTAAGAGCATATTTAAGGTTGGGATTTTCTTTAAAGCCAGTTCTTTATCATAATACAACTTCAAAGTTGCTTCTAAAGCTGCTAAGCACAGTTTATCTACCCGTAAAGCCCTAACTAAGGGGTTTTTCTTAATTTTATCAATATGTTTTTTCTTGCCAACAATAATACCAGCCTGAGGTCCGCCTAAAAGTTTATCTCCACTAAAAGACACTAAGTCCACTCCAGCTTTAATACTTTCTTGAACGGTAGGTTCATGGCTCTTTAACCCATATTTTTGCAAGTCTATTAGAACTCCACTTCCTAAGTCATCTACTACTAAAATATCATGTTTTTTGCCTAAAGTTACTAAATCATCTAAAGATACTTGTTTGCTAAATCCTATAACTTTATAGTTACTAGTATGCACTCGTAAAAGTATAGCTGTTTTAGGAGTAACAGCTTTTTCATAGTCGCTTAAATGAGTCTTGTTTGTTGTGCCTACTTCTGTCATAATAGCACCGCTCTTCTTCATCACATCAGGAATGCGAAAAGAGCCTCCTATTTCTACTAATTGGCCGCGAGAAATAATAACCTCTTTCTTAAAAGCAAAAGTATCTAATATTAAAAATACAGCAGCCGCATTATTATTTACTATAAGGGCTGCTTCTCCAGTAGTTAGTTCACAGACAAGGCTTTCAATATGGCTATTCCGCTTTCCTCTTTTGCCAGTTTTTAAGTCAAATTCTAAATTGCAATAATTATCAGTCATTTCGTTAATAATATTCTTAGCCTGCGAACAAAGGAGAGATCTTCCTAGATTAGTATGAATAATTACTCCTGTGGCATTAATAACTTTGCATAAACTAGGAGTTAATCTTTGATGGACCAATTTAGAAATATTAGATGAGAGGTTATCTAAAGAAAAGTCAAATTTTGCCAATCTTTCTTCAGTGTATTCTCTAATCTCTTGCAAATACTTTCTAATAGAATTAACCACAACTATTCTAGGATAACTTTCCAAGAGATTTTTTATAGGAGGGTACAATAAGAGCTCGTCCACTGAAGGTAATTGTTGCAAATAATGTGACCTGTTATCTTTACTATTCATCTTTAGAAGTGTTAATTTAACCTTTAGACTTCAAATCTGCGCTAAACTTATCATAAAATACTTAAAAAATTTATGATTTTTTGTGCTTATTGTTGGTTTAATTTTTTAACTTCTATAATAATTACAGATAAATCAGTAAAAGTCAAATTAAAATTAGCAGAAGACAGAAACAAACCTAATCCTTATATTTTGATTAATAATATATTTTCGCTTTTGATTCTTTAGTGATAAAAAAAGCCACAGGGGACTATGCCCTGTGGCTTTTTAGTTTTTTATTTTCTAAGTTTAGTTTAGAAGGCTGCGGCAACTAATAAATTTATACCACTTGTATCGCTATCATTTTTAACTTTATCGTCTACTTCTGATGTAATATACTCAACTTGAATCTTAGCATTATCAGATACTTTGTAATTAACGCCAACTTGCATTTGGTTAGTATTGTTGTTATCTCCCTTTGGATCAGTTACAGTGTATCTTGCAGCTACTGACAAAGGAGTGCCAGCAACAGTGTAGCATGCTTCTGCGCCCATATAGTCTCTCTTTGCTTTGCTAACTTCTCCAGTGGCATAGATAGCAGAAACCTTTAGACCCATATCAGCTAAATTGTAGCTTCCATATACTTCCATATCGCTATTATCTTTTAGAGATTGATAAGAAATATCTAAAGTCAAATTAGGGGCTAAATTTTTAGTGGCTACCTTTAAAGTAATAGCTTTGTCTTTGTCAGCATTTATACCATTAGTAAGAGCTACAGTTCCAGTTACTTGATCGCTAACTTTGTAAATAGCAGCCATTCCAGTATCCATGGCTGTTGCATAGCCGCCCATGGCTCCACTTACTAAAATATTAGACATATTGTCAGCATAGTCTAAAGGTCGAAGACCACCCATAATAGGAGCTCTTAATTTTCCAATTCTTAAGGCTAAATTTGGAGCTAAACCCGCAACTTGAGCATAAGCTTGTCTTATGTTAATTTTATCTTTATCTACATCTGTTCTAATCTCTACTCTTGCGCTTACATCACCAGCGCTTGCATTAACATTGACATTAGCTTTAACCATACCAAATTCTAACTCATCCTTAGTTGTTTTTCCTTCTACGGTATCCAAGCCAGCACAAATATGGCCATCCACAGAAACAGCTGCAGAAGCCATAGGTGTAATTAGAGCTATCATAAAGAGAGCTACTAATACACTAAGTAATTTCTTCATTTCTTTCCTCCTTTAAAATTTTTTATTTAATTTCTCTATCTTTAACCCTGCTACTATTATTTTTCAATTTCAAGAGCAGAGATTGTTAAGAATAAAACCTTATTCCAAGTTTAATCTTTAAAGTTAATACCTTTTCTAATGTTATTATAAAAATATTAACTATATATTAATCATAATGAAATTCTAACTATTTTTAACACGAGTTTGATAATTTTGTCAAGTAAAAAATTAACAATTTTTATAAAAATACAATTTCTTTAGCAAAATAGTTAATATAGTATAACTTTGATTAAAATTGACAAACATATAATTAAATAGCAAACATATAATTAAATAGTATGCTTTATTTACTAAGGTATCTTAAAATATTTACTAAAGTATCTTAAAAAATTATCGTCATATATCCGCTCTTACTTAATAGTATAAAATTAAATTAAGCATAAACCTTTTTTGGAAGTCAGAAATCAGAGAACAGATACCAAAAGCAAGGTAGTATAATTTATGACCATAGTGTGTCTAAAATTTTTCACTTGACAATTCAATTTAAGGTATAATATAATAATTTTTTACAGCATCTTTACAGCAACAAGCAAAAAATAAATAAGAAAACTTAACTAGGAGCATATTTCATGGAAGATTCCTTAATACAACTATCAGAACTAGAAGATGCCAATCCTTTTGGAAATAATATTCCTAAAATTGACTGGTCTGAAATAATTTCAACCCGATTAGGAGATACTTCTTGGGCTATGGATGTAGCTTCTATGCAAAGAGCCGTACTAAGTAATCCTGAAAATTCCTTAGAAAAAAGAGAGAAGGCAGGAGAAACTTTACGGGCCATTCGAGGAGTTCATGCTATACAAGATCAAACTTGGCTTTTTGCTGCTAAAGAAGTTCAAAAGATAGAAAAATATGGAGCCACTTTAGAAGAAGGAAAGTATGCGCGAGAACTTATTGAAAAGATGGGAGAGCTTTATTTCCTTCAAGCTATAAAATTGTTATCGAAAAAAGACTTTCAGGAATGGTTAGAAAAACTTAAAGAACCATTACGAGAGATTGAAGACCATATTAAAGACCGAAAAAAAATTATCCAGGCTATGGAAGTATTTATGGAAGAGCTTATTCCTACCTTGAGAGACTCCGAACCTTTACAAAGAGGTTTTGATGCTTTCATGAAAGAAATCAAGGAAACTGATACTTCTTCTCTAAGTATTCCCGTTATTGGTTTAAGTATCTTAGATGATAATATTCTTCTTTATGAAGAATACAAAGAGAAGATTAAGAAGACTGGAAAGCAAGAAGAATCTAAGCACAAGTCAAGAATGCGTGGCATTATCGAAGAAGCTAGCGTCATTGTAAAATCTAAGGAAGCTTTTGGAGCTGATATTTCAGTAAGCAGAGTAACTCAATTTTATCAATATATGTTAGACTTCCTTAAGACCAAAACCATCGAGGATGACCCAGAGTTTGGAAAAGAAATCGTAGGAATAATTGATGCCTGGGAAAATAAGATTCAAAAAGATCTACCTAAGATGCACTGGCCAACATTATTCAAAGAAAAAGCAAAAAAGATAAGAGCTTAGGATAGAAATAGATGGCAGAAGTTCGCCTACCATATAATCTTTTTTGATCTCTTTAACACTTACTTCTATTATCTTTCCCACTATAGTCCTTAAACTCCTTACGCCAACTCTAATGTAGTTGCTACTATATCCAAAATAAAGCTTTAAAGAGGGTTTGTATTCTTCGATTAATACCTTTACTCTTTCTTCTTTATGTTTTTCCATAAAATAGATCATGTTTTGAGTAGATAATTCTTTTAGCGTATCACTTCTTTGCTTTTTAATCTTATCTGGAACTTTATTTAAAAATAAGCAAGCTTTGGTGTAAGGACGAGGAGAGTATCTAAATATATGAGTTCGGCTGAATTTTAATTCTTTAACTAATTCATATGTTTCATTAAAATGAACATCCTCCTCCCCAGGAAAGCCTACTAGAATATCCGTAGTAATGCCAATTCCCGGAACTCTACTTTTTAAATAATTAATTAGCTTCTCATATTCTTTACTTGTATATCCCCGATTCATCTTCTTTAGAATAAAACTGCTTCCACTTTGCAAGGGAATATGTAAATGTTTGCAAATTTTAGAATCTTTAGCTACTAAATCTATTAATTCTTCACTTATATCAGGAATATTAATGGAGCTTAATCTTAAACGGTATAGTTTTGGATGCTGACAAAGTTTTTTTATAACTTTAGGTAAATCAATACTTGAAGATATATCTTTCCCATACTGACCTAAATTTATTCCTACTAGAACTATTTCTTTAAAACCTTTAGCTGTAAGTAAATCTATTTCCTCTTGAATATCATTAATAGGCTTACTGCAAGATCTTCCCCTTACAAAAGGGACTATGCAATAACTACAAAATTGATTGCAACCATCTTGAATCTTTACAAAAGCTCTACTTTTTTGGGAAAAATCTTTTATAAGTGAGGTCTTATGAAAGTTGCTTCGAGGCAAGGAGATTTTTTCTTTCTTTTGGCAAAAACTTTGATACTCTTTAAATATCCTGCTCTTGTCTTTATTGTTAATAACTAAACTCACTCCTTCTATTCTTAAAATCTCTTGTGGTGAGTTTTGAGCATAACAGCCAGTAACTATAATCCTGGCTTTACTATTTTTCTTAAAGGCATTTCTGATTAAGCGGCGAGACTCCTTGTTGCTTTTTTTAGTAACCGTGCAGGTATTAATGATATAAATATCAGCTCTTTGAGAGAAATCTACTATATTAAGGTCATTATTCTGAAATTGTTCTATTATTACTTGACTATCATACTTGTTAACCTTACATCCTAATGTAGCTACGGCAAAGGTTTTTTTAGACTGTCCAGTTGTCGATTGCATATAAAAGTTTTTTAATTTTTCAATTAAGATTCTTATAATTTACTTATAGTAATTAATTCTTGCTTCTTGTTAAAATTTGGTAAAGATTAAAGGTTAGATAATGTGAGTTTTTCTAATATAAAATTATTTTTTAAAGCATTCACTGCTCAACAAGTTTTGTACACTCTTCTTTATATCTTCCATACTTTTTAATTCTAACACCACAGGTATCTTTAAACCTAATTCCTCAACTGTTTTTATAGCTTCCAAGTACTTTACATTACCTTTTCCTAAAGCCAAGTGTTCATCAATAGTTCCAAGATTATCGTGAACATGCATCTCTACTAAATAGTCTTTTAGTTTATAAATATATTCCCTCATATCGACCTCTATCATATTGTTAATATTAGCATGCCCTACATCAAAAATAACTTTTAGATTAGGAGAATTTATTATTTTTATAAAATCTAAATGTTCTTTAAAATGCTCTACCATTTCATAGTTATCATTACTATGCTGTTTGTTTTCTAGTCCTACAATAATATCTTTTTTCTCGGCAAATGCCACAATTTCTTTCAAACTGTTAATAGTGTTATTGTGGCCAATCTCCACATATTTCTGACTATAATCTTTAGAAATAGAACCAGCATGAGTTACTACTAAAGAAGAACCTATTTTTGCAGCAAACTCAATACATATCTTAATCTGTTCAATAGATGCTTTTCGAGGCAAAATATTTAAGCTAGCAATATTAATATCATAAAAAGAAGCATGAACAATAGGAATAAGCCTGCAAGAAAGAATTTTTTCTCTAATTCTCTTTATGTCAGAATCAGTTAAATCTTGAGGGGAGGCTAAATTTTTTTCGGTTCGGATTTCTATATACCCCATACCTAAAGACTTTATAAAATCAATATAATCTTCTATATTTACTGGTGAATCTACAATAGTAGCTGCACCTAATCTGTTTAGCATAAGATAAGTCCCCCTAAATTTGTTTTACAATTAAAGTTTAACATAGATAAAAAATATTCCAAGAATAAATAAAGATCAAATTTTTCAATTTTAATTAAATACTTTATTCTGATCTTTGTATTACTTTATCAATTCTTCTCAATACTTTTTCCTTGCCCAGTAAGTGAATCACCTCAAAAATACCTGGGCTAGCTGTTGTGCCGGTTAAAGCCACCCTTAGAGGATGAATAATCTCTTTAGCTTCTATTTTTAATTTAGCAATTAAATTTCTTAAAACCTCTTCTAAATTATTAGAACTAAAATCAGAAGCCAAAGCAATAAATTCTCTGACTTCCTTTAGAATTTCTATAGTTTTCTTTGAATTAAGATAAGAGTTAGCAGCATCTTCTTCTATTTCTATATCTTTATTTAATAAGTAACTAGTCTGGGGAAGCAGTTCTCTGATAGTTCTTATACGGCTTTGATGTAGAGCTGCTATTTCTTGATACCACTTATCTTTTGAAGAAAGATAAATTTTTTCTTTCTTAAGATAATCAATAAATCTGTTGGTTAATTCTTTTATACCCATCTTCCTAATATACTGACCATTCATCCAAAGCATTTTATCATAATCAAAAATGGCAGGATTTTTGCTGATTCCTTTTAGAGAAAATTTATTTAAAAGATCTTCCTTAGACAGAATCTGCTGACTATCAGAAGTAGACCATCCTAATAAAGAAAGATAATTTATTAAAGCTTGGGGTAAATATCCATTCTCTTTAAAGTAAGTAACAGAAGTAGCTCCATGTCTCTTGGAAAGCCTTTTCCTATCACTTCCTAATATCATAGATAAATGAACATACTTTGGTATTTTAAAATCTAATGCTTTATAAAGCATTAATTGACGAGGAGTATTGGAAATATGATCATCGCCTCTAATAATATGAGTAATTTTCATTAATGCATCGTCTATCACCACTGCAAAGTTATAGGTGGCAATACCATCTGATTTTAAAATTACAAAATCAGATATGGTATCACTTTGAAAAGTTATCTCTTCTCTAACTAAGTCATAAAGCTTTACACTTTCTTTTGGAACCTTAAATCTAATTACTTTAGGTATATTAGAATTTTCAAGTTCCTTAGTTTTAGATGAAGGAAGATTTATGCATGAACAATTTTCTAATTCTTTTTCTTCCTTTCTCTCTTCTCCTTTGGCAGGACAAAAACAGTAATAAGCTCTGCCAGAACTGATTAATTTTTTAGCATATTCTTTATAAATCTCTATTCTTTTTGATTGGAAATAAACTTCTCCATCCCAGTTGATTCCAAGCCATTCTAAGCTTTCTATAATACTATTTAAGTATTTTGGGCTAGACCTCTTCGCGTCAGTATCTTCTATGCGCAGTATAAATTCTCCATGTTGCTTTCGTGCATAAAGCCAGCTATATAAAGCAGTCCTAGCGCCTCCTAAATGTAAATAACCAGTAGGACTAGGAGCAAATCTTGTTCTAATCACTATTTTTTTCTCCAAACATATTTACTAAGTTATTATTCCACATTATGATAGCATTTTCGCCAGCATTATAATAGTTTTTTCGAATAGCTATTGGTAAAAATCCAAATTTTTCATAAAATCTTTGCGCAATTTTATTAGAACTACGCACCTCTAAAGTAGCTTTACTTGCTCCTTTAGAAATTGCCAACTTAAGCAAGGCATAAAGAAGCTGCTTTCCAAATTGTTTTCTACGATAATGAGGATGAATAGCAAAATTAACTAAATGGGCTTCATCTAAAATTAGCCAAAAGCCACCATACCCAATTACTTTGTTCATAGATTTTGCCACTAAAAAATAAGAGAGCTTATTCTTAAGTTCTGATAAAAACATATTTTTACTCCAGTGGGTAACAAAAGAAGACTTTTCGATAGTTAATATTTCTTGTAAGTCTTTCTTTTTCATAGGAAAAATATCTATCAGGACTGTCATTAATTATTAATTTTTGAGGTAAAATTTTAAGAAATTTTTAACAATCAATAGCACTCTATTATAAACAAAAAACTTAAAATAAAGGAACATATTCTTATGTCGAACTCAGGTTAAATTATTTTTACCTTAAAAAATGTTTTGTAGCTTTTTCAAAGTATTATAAGTTGAATTCAAAATATCTCCTTTAGTTTTATTGCCATATTCTGATTCCCCTAACAAGCTTCTTACTATTTCATAATTACTATGAACCAAAGCCTCTAAATTATATCCTCCTTCTAAAGCAATTACCAATCTTCCTTGACATAATTCTTCTGAAAGAGTAACAAATAAGTTACTCATTACAGCATAACCTTCTTCATTCAGACATAAAGAAGAAATATTATCATCTTTGTGAGAATCGCAACCTGAGGAAATAATAATAAATTCAGGATTAAATTCCTTAATTTTAGGAATAACAAACTCCTTTAATAGGCAATAATAATCATTGTTAGAAGCTCCTTCTTCCATAGGAATATTTATGGTATAACCTTTTCCTTCTCCTTCTCCGCTTTGTTCTATAAATCCTGTGCCAGGATAAAAGAAGCTTGGATCTTGATGTATAGAAATATTAAACACATCTCTTGTCTTGTAAAATATATCCATAGTGCCATTAGCAGCATGAGCATCCCAGTCCATAATACATACTCTTTTTATATTGCAAACCTCTCTTAAATAATTAACTGCAATGGCTACATTATTAAAATAACAAAATCCCATAGCGTGTTCTATGGTTGCATGGTGGCCAGGTGGTCTAATTAAAGCAAAACTGTTTTTATATTCACCCCTTAATACTAAATCAGCAGCTAATATCACTCCTCCTGCGGCAAGAAGAGCTACTTTATAAGTATGAGAATTAAGGAGGGTATCAACATCAATAGAACCTCTTCCTTTTAAAGATATTTCTTTAATTTTTTCTAATAAATTTTTACTATGAACTCTTAAAATGTCTTTTTCTTCTGCTATATTAGGAGTTATAATATCTACTCTTTTTAAGACACCTGTTTTCTCAAAATAGTTTAGGGTAGCAATAAGTCGTTCTTTTCTTTCTGGATGGAAGGGAATATCGTGTAAAAGATAATCTTTATGATAAATCAAAGCTGTGCCATTCATAATTTATCTTTCTCTCATTACAATTTAGGCTCAATATAAAAATACAATTATCTACTCTAAATTTAAAAATTATTATTTCTCGTAACTATTTAGCAATGTTCAATGTAACAACACATTTCCTTAGTGCGAAGTTTATGCTGAATAATTACTATTTCTCTACTATAGTAAAATATTAATTAACAAGTTTTATTAGCTTTTACCCCTAAAACAAATCTTAAAATAAGTGGATTTGGCCTTATAAAATACTTATCTATAATTATGGGAATAAAAACTCCTGCACTACATACAATAATAGCTGTTAATAAAAAATAAGCTTTAGTTAAATTTAGTATCTGGGATAAAAGGATTTTAATTGGCCCCATAGTTAAAGTATGCAATAAATAAATAGTAGCTGAATAAATTCCAAAAACTTTAAGTGTGGACAATATTTTAAGTTGAGAAATAATAGAAGCAAGAAATATACAAGCTATGCTTCCTGATATTGCTAATACTATTACTAAAAGCTTTGATATTAAATTAAATGTTAATAAAAACTCACTCCCAATATAAGCTATAGAAAACACTATTAACGATACAAGCAACCAAACTGTATTAATAGATGTATTTAACGTTTCCAAGGAAAAGTGCCTTGCTATAAACACTCCAAAAACAAAGTAAGGTAAGTTATAAAAAGCAAGATTAAGGCAAAAGGCTTTTGGCCAAGATAGTAATGAAAGCATAATAGTTATAAACAGAATTATTATCTCCTTTTTTACAAGAATCTTTATTAAAGGATATAGAGCAAATATAATAAACAAAGTATATAAGAACCAAAGAAGAGGAGCAAAACCTTCTAAAGGGTTAAGCAAAATATACTTCCAGACATTTTTTGTAATAGGATGCTGCAAGGTAAAAAATATTCCTGCAAAATACTTTAATGCTAAAATAGAAACAGCTATTGTAATATAAGGAAAGCATAGTCGCTGAAATTTCTTATTAAGGAACTCCAAGTATGTTTTCTGGGAAATGGTTTTTAGTTTAGAGAAACCAAAAAGATAACCAGCTAACATCATAAATAATGGCATATGAAAACTATATAACACTTTCCGTATTTCTACCCAATATTCAGGTTCAATTTTAGGAAGTTCATAATGACCGATTACTACAAACAATATTCCTAAACCTTTAGCTAAATATACCATATTGCTGAATGGTTTTTTGTTAAATTCAGATTTGTTCAATTTTTTTATTCTCTAATTCCTTCTCTTTTTTTCTATCGCCAACTATCTATTTTTACATGGGCTTTCTCAGGTATAAAGGTTCAATTTCGAATAAGTTTGGAACTCTTCCTTCCTTTATCTTTTGCTCTCCTAATGTTGCCACTAAAGCACCTCGAGGAAGATTATATATTTCAGGAAGAAAAATTGCTAATTCTCCTAATTTTTCCCTTAAAATTTCTTTATAAAGAACAGTTCCATTTCCTAAGAATATAGTAGGTTCTTTTATTTTTTCAATCAAAGATAAAGGAGAAATAATTAAATTTTCTGAAAATTGTTTCAGCTTATAATCTTGATATTTAAAAAAAGCTGCATAAATTTCTTTTCTCTTGGCATCAATAATAGGGCAAATGTTTATTTGGTTAAAAGATATATTGCTTGCTAAAACTTCCAGTGAGGATACAGGCGCTAAAGGAATATTTAAATTTTGAGCTAATCCTTTAGCTGTGCTAATTCCTACGCGTAAACTAGTAAATGCACCCGGGCCACAAGATATAGATATTCCTTCTATAGCCTTTACTTTTATTTCTGCATCAATTAAAATAGTATTAATAGCTGAGATAAGCCAAACAGAATGAGAACAGCTGTTGTTTTGAGTATATTCAGCTAACACTTTTTCTTCGCTTGTTATGGCTACACTTCCTGCAGAAGTTGAAGTCTCAATTCCTAAAATGATCACTGAATTACCTCTGATAAAAATACTGGTAAATCTAATATTCCTATATTAAGTCCTGCCTTAAGCACACCTTTTTTAAGATTAGCAAAACATGTGGGACAAGAGGTAATAATTAAATCTGCTTCTTTCTTTATTGCCCCTTCAATCCTTTTAACAGCAATGTTTTCTGCTAAGTCACAATAGCTATCCATAAATGGGCCTCCACAGCAAAGAGAATCTTGGTGGTGAGAATTAAATTCTAGAAGTTTAAGTTCTGGTACTTTCCTTAAAACGCTTCGAGGCTCTTCAAACACTCCTCCTCGTCGACCAATATTACATCCATCAAAATAGATAACTTTTTGAGGATAAGGCTTAAATTTAAACTTATTTTGACAGATTAATTTATAAAACAGTTGACTTGTATGTAAAATTTCAAATTCTGAGGAATAATTTTCTTTAAGATTTTTAAAGCACTTTGCGCAAGAAGTAAAAATACTTTCTATTCCTAAGTTTTTAAATAAACTCCTATTTTCATTGATTAACTTTTTATACAAGTCATTTTCGCCCATCTGATTTAACGGTTCACCACAACAATTTTCTAAGTTTCCCAAAGTAACAAAACCATAATTAATAGTCTTTAGTATTTTTTGAACACTTTGAGGTATCTCTTTGGAAACATAAGAATTAGAACAACCTATAAAATACAAATTTTTACTCTTTTTTATATTAGTTTTTTGAATATTCCCCAATACTCTTTCACTTCTTTTTTCACCAAAAGGATTTCCATCCTTTATAATGTTTTCTCTTTGTTCTTTAAACAATTGAGGAAGTAAATCTTCTTTTGCAATTTCACAGCGAGCAGAAATTATAATTTTACTAGCATCTACATTGCCTGGACAACTTCTTAAACAAACTCCACAATTCAAGCAATTATAAATACGATCTATTAAAATGGAAGAAAGATTTATTTCTTGATTCAGCAAAGCTTCAACTAAGCGTAGTTTACCTCTCGCTACCATAGTTTCTTCATTTTCTACTTCAAATACAGGGCATATGGAGCGACAATTGCCACACTTCATGCATTTTGCAAGTTCTTCTTCATGAATCTTAATATATTTATATGTAGTAGCCATATCTTTAAGATAGAATCCTAAAATATTTGTAAGTTAAATTGGTAGCTATTTAGCATAAACTTCACACTAAGAAAATATGTTGTTGTATTGAATATTGCTGAATAGTTATGTTAAATTATCACACTACTTTCTAAAAGTCAAGTCAGCTATCTTTAAATTTTGCTTGAATAAAGTAAATTACTATGGTATATATGAATAAAATAAACTTATATAGGAGACGTTATGAAAAAATATTTTTTAAATCTCTTATTGGTTATGCTAATCATATTTTTCTTTGGTTCAAATATTCTGACTACAGAAGCATTTGGAGAAGTTTCTGAAAAAATAGAAAAAGAGATTACTTTCAATGGCTCTTTGGGTGCTGTAATGCTATATGATAAAGATGGGGAAAAAAGAATGTATTATGAATTTTCCCTTAACCCTGAAATTGCTTTTTGGAAATTAGGAATGGGGCTTTCTTTATTTATGCATTGGAATGATGCTGGTCTTCGTAAGGAAGATTATGACAAAAGCAATGATATTGCTAATATTATTAGATATATTCGATATGATGAAAAAGGAGCTCACCCGGTTTATTTTAGAATTGGTAAATTAGATGAGGCTACTTTAGGTCATGGATTTATTTTAGGTGATTATCGCAATGAATTAAAGAATGAATTTAGCAAAAGGGTATTAGGGTGTGAACTTGATTTAAACTTAGAGAAAATGGGCTTAGAAACCATAGCTAACGATATTGCTAATCCAAGAGTATTTGGAGGACGAGTTTATATTTATCCTTTTAAAATAATAAACGTAACTATGCCTCTATTAAATAAATTAACCTTAGGGATAACATATTGTGCTGATAAAAACCCAGATCCTGATAACACTGGAGAAAACAGTTTGGTAGTTTATGGTCTTGATGCTTCTTTGCCAATTATAAAAAATATTTTAATAATTTACGGAGATATAGCTGAAATAAAAGATAATGGAAATGGTTCTGCTATTGGAGTAATGGGAAACAGAAAAGCAGGCCTTATGCCTATTTTTTTAGGGTATAAATTTGAATATAGAGCAATAGAAAAAAACTTTTCTCCAGGTACGTTTGACGCTTTATATGAAATGATTCGTCCTCCTCAATTATCAAATGAAGATTTAAAAGGGTATTATGGAGAATTAAGTATGTCCATGTTGGAAACTATTGAATTTACAATGGGATACGAAGATTACGAAAAGAATGAACCTACAATTAGCGGAAAACTTTCCATAGATGATAAGTGGACTCAAAAAATATTAAAAAAGAAAATTTCTGCATCTGCTACTTATTATCAAACTAATGCTAAAGATGTTTTTAGTATCACCAATCCCAATACTTTAATTACTTATGAAATAAAATACGGTATTTCTGAGAATATTACTATGGTTTATACCACTAAACAAACTTATAAAATTGATAATAAAACTCCTATTAGAAATACTTCTCTTTTTACTTATATAAGCTTTTAAGTAGTTTATTTTTGGATAGCTATTATTTTAAAATTACCAAATATAAGTTGTAAGGTAAAATGGATTTTTTAGATGAATTAAAAGCTATTGAATGGGGAACTATAGACTTAATTTCCCAAAATGAGTTAATTGATTTGCTCAAGGAGTCTAAACAGGAAAATAGACCTCTAAGAATTAAGTTTGGAGTAGATCCCACAGCTCCAGATATTCATTTAGGGCATACTGTAGTTTTACGCAAGCTTCGTGCTTTTCAAGAATTAGGACATGAGGTCATATTCTTAATTGGCGACTTTACAGCTCAAATTGGAGATCCTAGTGGCAAGTCTAAAACTAGAATTAGATTAAGCCCAGAAAAAATAGCAAAAAATTCTCAAACTTATCAAGAACAAGTATTTAAAATCTTAGATCCAAAAAAGACTCAAGTAGTATATAACAGTAGTTGGCTTTGCAAAATGAATTTACATCATATAATCAAGCTCACTTCTTTATATACTGTAGCTAGAATGTTAGAAAGGGATGATTTTAAAAATCGTTATGAAGCAGGAAAAGAAATTACTATTTTAGAGTTTTTATATCCCTTGCTACAAGGATACGATTCCGTAGAAATTAAAGCGGACATAGAAATAGGAGGAACTGAACAAAAATTCAATTTATTGGTGGGAAGGGCGTTACAAAAAGAATATGGCCAAAAACCTCAAGTTGTTTTAACTCTTCCTATTTTAGAAGGCACTGACGGTGTTAGAAAAATGAGTAAAAGTTATAATAATTATATTGGAATTTTTGAACCTCCTAAAGAAATATTTGGCAAAATTATGTCTATTCCTGATCATATCATGTTGAAATACTACCAACTACTTACAGATATAAGTGAAGGAGATTTGAATGAATTAAGAGAAAGTTTAAAAAATGGACAAATCCACCCTAAAGAAGCTAAAAAAGATTTAGCCAAAAATATTATTTCTTTTTATTACTCTCAACAAATAGCAGCTCAAGAAGAAAAGGAGTTTGAAAAGATTTTTAAGTATAGAAAACTGCCTGATGAGTTAGAAGAATACAAAATAGACACTCCTAATAAAAAATTAGCAGATATTATAGTAGAAGCTAAAATAGCCAAAAGCAAAGGAGAAGCTAGAAGGTTAATTTCTCAAGGAGCTGTAAAAATAAATCAGAATAAGGTAATAGAAATTGATTATACTTTGAATTTAAAAGAAGAAACAACTCTTCAAGTAGGGAAACGTAGATTTATAAGATTAACCTAGCCCAAATTTGATAAAAGAATATGTTTTTATTCTGTAACTATTCAGCAATGTTCAATAGACTTACTGCAAAATAAATCAGTTATTTTACAAAAATGCTATAATTCCTTT
>JASEGW010000260.1 GCA_030017825.1 bacterium
TTAATGCTCAAAAATATTAATCCTTAACCTTATATTTAAATCGAACTCAGGTTATTCTAAAATGTAAGGGTAAAGTTTATCCTTGTCCGAATTGAGATTGCAGAGCTTTTCAGTTTATCAGGAAATATTAAATCATTTTAGGATATTGAAAAATGTCAAAAATTCATCAAAAATACATGAAACGTGTTTTAAATCTGGCCAAAAAAGGATCTGGCCTTACTAGTCCAAATCCTATAGTAGGAGCAGTAATTGTTAAAAATAATAATATTATTGGAGAAGGTTATCATAAAAAAGCAGGAGAAGAGCATGCTGAGATTAATGCTCTAAGAAGTTCTAAAGAAAGTCCAAAAGGAGCAATACTATATATTAATTTAGAACCATGCGATCATGTAGGAAAAACTCCTCCTTGTACTCAAGAGATAATTAATTCAGGAATTAAAGAAGTTATTATTGCTATGGTAGATCCAAATCCTTTAGTTTCTGGACGAGGAATAAAAAAATTAGAATCTTATGGAATTAGGGTTAATGTAGGAGTTTTAGAAGAAAAAGCTAAAAAACTAAACGAAGCATATATTTATAGCATTACTAATAAATTGCCTTTTGTGCAGTTAAAAATGGCTACTAGCTTAAATGGAAAGATTTATATTCCTGCTTTAAAAAAAGATAGATATATTACTGGCGAAAAGAGTAGAAAGGAGGTACATAAATTACGAAGTCAAGTTGATGCTATCTTAATTGGTAAAAATACTGCTGCGATCGATAACTCTATGCTCACTAATCGTTTTGTAAAAGGGAAAAGCCCAATAAGAATTGTTGTAGATAGTAAGTGTAGTTTGGACTTGAATTTAAATTTATTTGTAAATAAAGATGCCGAAACTATTATAGCGACAAGTGAACTAGCAGATGAGAAGGTCATTTCTAACTTTAAGGAGAGAGGAATAAAGGTAATGGTATTTCCACAAAAAGATGAAAAAGTAGATTTAAAAGAATTATTAAAAGGATTTTGGCAAATGGGTATTAATAATATTTTAGTAGAAGGAGGAGCTTTGATGGCAACTTCTTTTCTACAAATGGAATTAGTGAATAAAATAATATTTTATATTTCTCCAATTATAGTTGGCCAAGGGCTTTCTTTTTGGACAGGAAAAGAGGAATTGATTGTAAAGATTAAAAATGTGGAGTATAAGAAAACAGGAGAGGATATTAGAATAATTGGGTATCTAAAAGTATGAAAGTAATGATTAACTAGAGGGCAATTATGTAAGTAATATTCTTTAAACTCTCTTATTTCTCTGCAATCTCTTATAGTTAAATTTTCCTGTAACAGCAAAATGATAATGTCCTATTTAAGCAAAATAAAAATGTCCTATTAA
>JASEGW010000261.1 GCA_030017825.1 bacterium
TCGCGTTATTAGCTTTTTCTTTAGCAGGATTTGGGTAAATATAAGCAAGTTTTTCAGGAAGAAGAGAAGAAGTATCTTCTATCGAAGTATTTTTTGCCAATGCAAATTTATATATGTAATGATCACCATAATCAGCAATAAAAATATTACCGTTTTTGTCTACAGCTATACTCTCTACTTGTTTTAAAGGCTCAATGTTAAAATCTTTACAACTATATTGGACAAGTAGTCTTCCACTATTATCATACTTTCTAAATAAAAACTTTTCTCCATCACTAACAGCATATATGTTTCCTTCTTTATCAATGGCAATATCGTTAATAGAATCTTGAGTACTCCATTCTTTAACTAAATTATTTTTAAGATCAAAAGATTTTATAAAGGTAAACTTTTCAGAAAACTTATTACTAGACGATCTACCATGGACATAATAAATATTCTTTTTTCTGTCCACAACTATCGAATGTACATGGTAAGGACCTTTGCTGCCATCCCAGAATAAATTATAAAGGTAGTCATCGCATAAATTATCAATATATTCTCCATTATTTGCAACTCTAAATAAATCAGGTGAAAAAGGGGTCCATATTATTTGACTTATTATATATAAATTACCGTAGTTATCTATATCAAGGCAAGAAGGTGATATATAGTGCCAAACATAGTTCAAATATTTATAATTATATTTATTATCTTCATTCCTTGTTTTATTATGAGATGCCTTATTTTTTATGGCATAAAATTTTGATAAAAATTTTCCTTCGGTAGTAAATTTTTGAATACGTGGCAAGCTATTAATAGGAATGCCCCAACCTTCAGGACTATATGTGTCAACTATATACACATTGCCATAATCATCTATAGTTATACTACTAGGAAAACAAAAATGACCATCCTCAAAACCTTTATTTCCCCATTTTTTTATAAATTTTCCACTATTGGTAAATTTTTGAATTCTGCAACTATTTTCTTCAACAACATAAATACAATTATAGCTATCTATTCCTATATCAACTATTCCATCAAACTTCTCTTCCTCACTCCCATATCCTCCCCATTTTTTGACTAGTTTATACTCCAATGCATAAAGGTTTGAGTAAAAAGTAAGCATTATTATTAGTATGATAATTATTCTCTTCAAAATTATTCAACCTTCCTTTCTTTTATCTAATATTCTTTTATCTAATAATCGCTAATTTTTTAATTACAACCAAAAGACGCTTTACCTATTATACTGTCATACAGATAATTATATACTAAACACCTGCAGAAAACATAATCAAATATTTCTTCTTTGTCTTCTTAGCCTTTCTCTTCTTTTTGGTAGTCATGAAGTAGGTTTT
>JASEGW010000262.1 GCA_030017825.1 bacterium
AATGCTCAAAAATATTAATCCTTAAACTTACATTTATATCGAATTCAGGTTAAAAACTGCATTTCTGAAAAAGAAACAAATTATTTTAAATAAGTTCTTAAGAATAATTATAATTTCTTAGAGAAACTAAGAGAAACTAAAAAATTCTTGTTCAATTTTTGTATTTTTTAAAACAAACATGTGTCAAGAAAACTACAGAATACATAAAGTATAAAAGTGGTGAAGTTAATAGGTTAAGAGTTGAAAAGATAGAAGCTTTAAAGTTTAATGGATTTTGGGTTTATTCTAATTCTTAGATCGTAAACTCTTAACTTCAGAACTTTATAATCTTTACGGTTTAATTATAGGATTTGGGTTTAAGAATTTAAAGTAAATAAAAAGCATAATAGAGGAGGATTTTGCGAAAAGATTTCTATTTTTAATATCTTTTGTATTTATAGATTTATAAGAGGTTTATAAAAATTATTAAAAATAGCTTGAAATTGTTTTTGACTTATTTTTCAATTTGTGGTATACTAATTTTGTTAAAAAGGGAGGATAAATGTTTAAAATTGGGAGTATGGTAGTCCATCCTTTGCACGGAGCTGGTATTATTGAACTAATTGAGGAAAAGAAGGTATTAAACCAAGCTCGTAAGTATTATGTAATTAAAATATCTGGCAGCAACATGAGAGTAATGGTTCCAATAAATTCTGTGGAGAAAGTTGGACTTAGAATTATAATAGATGAAGAAGAGGTAGATAAAGTATTAGAGGTTTTAAAAGGAGATAATGACGAAAATATTACTGATTGGAAGATGAGATATTCTATAAATTTAGATAAAATAAAGAGTGGTTCTATTTATAAAGTTGCTGAAGTAGCTAGAACCCTATCGATTAGAAGCAAAGAAAGAGGCTTGTCTTCTGGAGAAAAGAGGTTATTTGATAACGCCTGCCAGCTTATTGTTAGTGAATTGGCATTTGCCAAAAACATGAAAGTCGAAGAAGTAAGTTTTATGGTTAACGGAATATTAGAGAGAAAAAAACAAGAGGGAGATGATAAAATAGAATTTAAGCATTGATTTGTTTTGTGAAAAAATGAAATTGACTAGGTTAAAGAATAAAAGTAGTATAAAATCCCAAATTCAGATATTAAAACCGATGGATTAATTAACCCTTAATTCTATGGTTACATTAGATAATATTTGGATTTGGGATTTTTAATAGTACAAAGGTTTTAAGTCTATTGCTTAAGTCTATTGCTTGATACTATAAGTACTTGAGCATAAGTTTTTCGGTATTTGATCTGGGTATTTTAAATCCGAAATCTAAATCCTCGTTTTCATGAG
>JASEGW010000263.1 GCA_030017825.1 bacterium
TTGTATCTATTGCTGTTATTTCGCAGTAAGTCTAATGTATAAGATAGATGAAGAGGCTGAAAGAGAATATAGCCTTTCTTTTAACCTTAAATCTTATCTTTTAGGAGATCATACTATTACTTACTACGGCATAGATAAAGTAGGAAATAGGGAAAAAGAGAAAACCATTAAGTTATATTTAGCTAACTACTTAGATGGCTTTCCTTACCGAGCAGAAAATGAAATTAATTCTTCTCCTAATTGCTTAGATATAGATAAAGATGGGAAGTTAGATATATGCTTCTTAGACAATAAAGCCAATTTATACTTAGTAGACCATAAAGGAAAGATATTCCCTAATTTTCCAGTATCTTTAGTTTCCAGTCCCCAACCCATGATCCATAGTCTTCAATCACCGGCTTTAGCCGATATTGATGATGATGGTAATATAGAGATAATAGTGGCTACCAAGAATAAGATACATGTCTTAGATAAAAAAGGAAGCTATCTTCCTGGTTGGCCTAAAGATATAGCTGGAGATATTTGCTCTTCTGTCTTAGTCTATGATATAGAAGAAGGACTAAACTCAGATAGGAAAGCTGAGATCATAGTAGGAGATAGCAGCGGTAAACTCCATGTCTTAAATTATAATGGAAGCTATAAAGGGAGTAAATGGCCAGATACCTCTAATATAGGTATTCCTATAACTAAATCTGCTACCATAGGAGATATTAATTTAGATAAAAAATTAGAGATAATAATAGTAGCAGGTAGTAAAATATTTGCTTGGTGGTATTGCGGTACTCCTCTACCTAAATTTCCTATAAACCTTAATTCTATTATTACTACTGAACCTATCTTGGTAGATATAGATAAGGATGGTTATTTGGAGATAGTGGTAGGATGTGAAGATGGTAATATCTATATCATAAGATATGATGCTATCAAGAGCTCAGTCTTTAGACATCAGGCATCAGGAATTAGCAGTATTGTAGCAGGAGATGTTAATGATGATAGCATTATAGAGATTGTAGCAACCACCTATGATAATAAACTTTATCTACTAAACAATCAAGGAAACATTTTCCCTAACTTTCCAATATTAATTCCTAATAACCAGCAGTTATTAGTTACCAATTTCCACTTACCAGTCTTGGCAGATATTACAGGTAATAATAACCTAGAAATTATCTTATGGAGTAGTGATAAAAAGATTTATGCTTATGATATTCAAGGTAATATTGTTCCTGGATTTCCCAAGATTACTGATGGTCATATTACCAGCTCACCTCTAATAACTGATTTAGATAAAGATGGAAAGGCAGACTTAATAGCTACC
>JASEGW010000264.1 GCA_030017825.1 bacterium
GGAATTATAGCATTTTTGTAAAATAACTGATTTATTTCGCAGTAAGTCTAATGAACTAGATGGTAAGTAGTATAAAGTATTTTACCTATACCCTTGGTCTTCTAACCTCTGTTTTTTGTTCTTAAGATAAATTATTTTCAGAAAAGTTAACTACTTTTACTTCTCTATGAAAGTCTTCTTTACTATCTGAGGTGTGAATAGTATTTTCTAAGATTGAGTCACTATAAGCATGTCTTATTATACTTAAAGCTGCTTCCCTAATTTTTTTACAAGCATCTATTCCTTCATACAAAAGAGCTAAGGATTTTTTTCCGCTCATAAAATTTATCAAGTTGTTATAAAAAGGCTTGCCTTTATGAACAATATAAAATTGTTCCATTTGTTCTTTAGTAGGTATTTGAATTTTAGCTCCAATAATAGCCATACCAGTCATAGAAATAGCATTAATTACATCTCCAATCCGAGGGTCATAAGTAGATTCAAAAGTATTTGGCTTTACAATAACCAAGCTATTTCCTACTTCATTTAAACTATTATTTGGATAGACAATAGAGTTTTTTAATGGTCCTCCTCTGTTTTTATATTTATTCCACATTAAATCTATTTGGGCATCTGCTTCTTCTTTGTTTGTTGATGTGGAGGCAGGAAATTCAGCTATAATATTATTATCTTTTGAAGTTTGATAAAAACCATATCTGCCTAAAATAGTAGTGCCATTTCTAATTCTTATATCACCTAAGACTTTGGTCATTTTGCTAATAGCATTTTCACCTTCAAGTACCAAGCTAAATATTCTCTTGTAGTTGTATTTTTTTTTGTCATAGGTTGATTCGCTACAGGTAAAATCTTTAAAATTTTCTTGGATTATTTTTTCTTCAGGGTCTTTTTTTGGAGTAAAGGTGTTGCAAAAATCAATAGCAAAATCTTTATCCATTTGATATATATTGGCTCCAATAATTTCTAACCTGGAATCTGATTCTGGCATAAAACGAATCATACTGATAAGATCGCCAGTTATAGAACGTTCAAGTGCTGATAGATATATATTTACTATAGTTCTTTCTATAGCCATTCTATGCTCCTTTAGTTTTTTAGAGATTATAATTTTTAGAGATTATAATCTGAAATTAAAATAATTACAAGTATTTTTTAATTATATGTCAAGGCAAAATAAAAATGTCCTCTTTTTGGTAATTTAAAAATGTCCACTTTTACTAATATTTCTGGTGTAAAATCCCTGGTATTAAATCTATTGGTAGATGTAAATTATAATT
>JASEGW010000265.1 GCA_030017825.1 bacterium
TTCGGATTTAAAATATCCAGATTAAATACCGAAAACTTATGCTCAAGTACTTATAGATAAAAGATTATATTAAAAATAAGTATTAAAGGAGGTATATTATGGCAGTTAGTTTCAAAGACTTAGGGTTAAATACAACAAAAAATATGTTTTCTTTGGCTATGAAGGATAAATTTGCTATTCCTGCTTATAATTTTAATAATATGGAGCAACTTCAAGCTATTATTAATGGATGTATTGAGAGCGACTCTCCAGTCATACTTCAAGTATCTAGTGGTGCTCGTAAGTATGCTAATGAAATATTATTGCGGTATATGGCATTAGGAGCTATGCAAATGATTAAAGAAAGCGGAGCTAAAATACCTGTAGCTTTACATCTTGATCATGGCGATACTTTTGAATTGTGTAAATCTTGCGTTGATAGTGGCTTTAGCTCAGTAATGATAGACGGCTCTCATCATTCTTATGAAGAAAATATTCGTCTTACTAAACAAGTAGTTGAATATGCCCATTCTAAAGATGTGGTAGTGGAAGGTGAGCTTGGTGTTTTGGCAGGAATTGAAGATGAAGTAGAAGCTGAAAAGAGCACCTATACTCGACCAGAAGAAGTAGAAGACTTTGTTGCTCGCACGAATGTTGATTCTTTAGCTATTTCTATCGGCACAAGTCACGGTGCTTATAAATTTAAGCCTGGCCAACCTGTTCCTCCTTTAAGATTTGATATATTGGAGGAAATCGAAAAACGTATTGCTGGTTTTCCTATAGTTTTGCACGGTGCTAGTTCAGTATTACCCAATTACATAAATATGATTAATAATTATGGAGGTAACTTGGAGGGAGCTGTAGGAGTGCCTGAGGACCAGTTGCGCCGAGCTGCTAAGAGTGCTGTTTGTAAAATTAATATAGATTCTGATGGTCGTCTTGTAATGACAGCTATGATTCGTAAGATATTAGCTGAAAAGCCAAAAGAATTTGATCCTCGAAAATATCTTGGTCCTGCTCGAGAAGCACTAACCGAAATGATTATCCGCAAAAATAAAGAAGTTCTTGGCTCCGCAGGTCACGGAAAAGAGATTATGGAAACTGAAGAATAAATTTTAGTAAACAATGGTTTTTATATAAGTACCCATGCAAAAATAATTAGGTATTGTAGCGCACTAAAGTAAAATTCGA
>JASEGW010000266.1 GCA_030017825.1 bacterium
AATTCAATCCTATAATTTTTCCTAAACATTAATTGCCTAAAACAACCTGGACATTCATCAGTAATCTTTATATTTCTTACATAACTATTAATAACACCTTCCTCATGAGTTCCCTCGATAACATTAATACCAACAGTATTAATCTCATCAATATAATCCTTTAATTCCTGTCTTTTAGTTTTTACTTTAACACCATCTTTATTTAAAACAAATTCTCCAACTTTTCTACTTAATAATTTTATAACCCCCTGCATCAAAAACCTCCTTTATAGCTTTATAAACGTCGCAATCCCCTAGTAATCGGGTCATTTCTTCAATCGGGATACTATAGGGGATACTATAGTAAAAATTGATGTTATGTGTCGCAATCCCCTAGTAATCGGGTCATTTCTTCAATCGGGATGCAGCAGTAGTAGGGGATGCAGCAGTAGTAGGGTCGCAATCCCCTAGTAATCGGGTCATTTCTTCAATCACCCTGAAGTAAGAATATAGGAGGATAAAATGAATATGTCGCAATCCCCTAGTAATCGGGTCATTTCTTCAATCCGGATTCAAAACGACAGCAAAGGATGTCATTTTGAAATGTCGCAATCCCCTAGTAATCGGGTCATTTCTTCAATCAATAGTGAACTATTAGAGGAAGATCTTTGGGACATATAGTGTCGCAATCCCCTAGTAATCGGGTCATTTCTTCAATCGAGATGTGAAGATGATTGGTGACTTCATCAATCATGTCGCAATCCCCTAGTAATCGGGTCATTTCTTCAATCGACTCAATAAAGCAAAGAATAACAAAAATAGAGAAAAGCGTCGCAATCCCCTAGTAATCGGGTCATTTCTTCAATCTAATTCTTGCTTCGCCAGGGATGTAATTAATCAAAGGATGTCGCAATCCCCTAGTAATCGGGTCATTTCTTCAATCAAAAACTTCCGAAGTACATAAATTGTTGCCAAACTTCGTCGCAATCCCCTAGTAATCGGGTCATTTCTTCAATCAGGGGAAGTAAATTGCTTCCCCTTTATTCGTTAAATTTGGTCGC
>JASEGW010000267.1 GCA_030017825.1 bacterium
TCGGATTTCGATGCTTGGATTTCGGATTTAAAATATCCAGATCAAATACCGAAAACCTATGCTTAAGTACTTATACATTAACCTGAGTTTGATTCAAATATAGGTTTAAGGATTAATATAGCCATGGATGAAATAGGAAAAATTATTTCTACTTATAACAACTTAGCCAAAATAGAAGTTACTCCTAATGCTTCCTGTAAAAACTGTAAGATCTGTCAAGTAGAAGAAAATGGTCAAAGAACAGTTGAGGCTACAAATGCTGTTAAAGCACAAGCAGGAGATATGGTAAGACTTGAAATAAGTTCTACTATTATCACTAAAGCTGCTTTTATCATGTATCTTTTGCCTTTAATATGAATGTTCTTAGGAGTTGCCGTAGGCAATAAATTAGCTATAATACTAAATTTAGAAAAATATTTGGAGTTATTCGTGGCAATTTTTGGTATAATTTCATTATTAGGTGCTTATTTAGGTATTAAAATATATGATCGAAAAATCAGTTCAACTACAAAATTTAAACCAAAAATCATTGAGATAATCAAATGAGAATTACACTTTCAAATAAACTCTATTTCATAATTCTATTATTTTGTATACTATTATTTCCTTCTTGCCACAAGAAAATTAAAAACCTGAAATAAATTGAATCACTTTTAAGAATAAACAAATAATCAAATTACTAAAAACTTATTTGTATAAAAATAGATTACAATAAGGAAAAAAACATCTTTGCCATGTATGAAAGCAAGATATTAGGTTTTCCTTCAATAGACTTACTGCGAAATAAATCAGTTATTTTACAAAAATGCTATAATTCCTT
>JASEGW010000268.1 GCA_030017825.1 bacterium
AGGCATCTATAAGCTTTTTTGTATCTATTGCTGTTATTTCGCAGTAAGTCTAATTCACGGCTATTTAAAAAAAACACCATTTAGAGATTAGTTACTCTCAGACCTGCTACATTTTGAGACAGATGGGATATGTCCGTTTAAAACCCAGGAAGATGGCCGCTCAGCGGGATGAAAAAGCGGGCAAGGAGTTTATCAAACAAGTCCAGGTTTTTTAGAAGGAAACAAAGGTTGACTTATGGTTTTGTGATGAGACAGGCTTTACAGAAGACCCGATACCCAGACAAATAATGTGTTTAAAGGGAGCAAGGCCAACAATTCCTTATTATGGGAGTCATATCAGAGCAAGTGCTGTGAGTGCAGTGAGGCCGAAAGATGGCAAATTTACTTGCCTTCTGCTGCCTTTTGTTAATTCTGAAGGATTCCAATATTTTCTTAACGAACTAAAGAGGGGTTGTAGATAAGGGAAAGCGTAATTTGGTGATATTGGACAATGCTTCTTGGCACAAGACTTTGAGGTTGAATTGGAGAATATTAGAACCTATCTATTTACCTGCCTATTGGCCAGATTTGAATCCGATAGAGGAATTGTGGCTAGCGATAAAACGAGAGTTCTTCTCCTGGTTCTGGACAAACAAGGAAGAGATTTTGGATGAACAAGTAGAGATGGCTTTGAAATATTACATTGACCGCCCAGATTTGGTTAAATCAATTTGCTCTATGTCAAATTATGATTAATAAGTGCTATAATAACAAAGAAAGAAAAGTAGCAAAAAGAAAGAAAAT
>JASEGW010000269.1 GCA_030017825.1 bacterium
CAAAGCCGCGAAGATATATTTCTCATGGCAGATCAATACTACAACTGATACAATCATAACCACTTTAAAAAACACTTCTATTTCAGTTTCGATAACCACCCCCCTTCTATCTTCCGTTGAAAGGAAGCTTCCGTTGAAAGGAAGTTTTTTTGTTAATCATTGACGCTTCCCATCCCCATTGAAGTATTTCGTAAACTTCATTTCTTACAAATCTATCATTGGAGAACAGGCAACCGTTATGTCGCAATCCCCTAGTAATCGGGTCATTTCTTCAATCGAGGAAAAAATGAAAAAAATAATGTTTTTTGTTTCCCAGTCGCAATCCCCTAGTAATCGGGTCATTTCTTCAATCATATAAAATATCTCATTTTAGCGATATTGAAAGAGCCGTCGCAATCCCCTAGTAATCGGGTCATTTCTTCAATCAGCATCAAGCCAGTTTTTAAGTATTTCTTCCATATCCGAAGTCAGACTATATTCATTGGTCATTTCTTCAATCAGCATCAAGCCAGTTTTTAAGGGCGTTGAGAAAACCGATTCGTCGCAATCCCCTAGTAATCGGGTCATTTCTTCAATCCAAATTAAAGATGACGATGACTATACTAAATATATTGGTCGCAATCCCCTAGTAATCGGGTCATTTCTTCAATCGCTCAAGCCAGTTTCTGTAGGTATTAATAAAAGCCGAGTCGCAATCCCCTAGTAATCGGGTCATTTCTTCAATCGATAGTAGCAGTTTTGATAGAAGCTGTA
>JASEGW010000026.1 GCA_030017825.1 bacterium
GGAATTATAGCATTTTTGTAAAATAACTGATTTATTTCGCAGTAAGTCTAATATTCTTTCTCAACAAATTCTCTTATGCCGCTATGACCTCTGTAGTTCAGGTCTCCTTGACTAAATCTTAAAAGCTACGTTAACCTCTATGTCTAAAAAAGGAAATTCTTACACATTCGAGTTAATCTAGATTGTTTTTCCTAAAAGTTTTGCTAAAGGCTTTATTTCATTCATTAAGTTTATAAAATTTTTGGGAGTTAAAGACTGTTCTCCATCTGAATAAGCTTCTTCTGGATTAGAATGTACTTCAATGAGCAAGCCATCACATCCAGCAGCAATTGCTGCTTTCGATAAAGGAGTTACCCATTTCCATTTACCGCCAGCGTGACTTGGGTCAACAATAATAGGAAGATGACTCAACTCTTTAATTACAGGGATAGCAGATATATCTAAAGTATTCCGAGTAGCTTCTTCAAAAGTACGAATGCCTCTTTCACACAAGATTACATCAAGATTTCCAGAAGAAAGAATATATTCAGCAGCCATAAGTAAATCTTTAAGCGTAGCACTCATTCCCCTCTTTAAGAGAATAGGTTTCTTGCAATTGCCGATTTCTTTCAAGAGAGAATAATTTTGCATATTACGAGCTCCAATTTGAATTATAGAAGCGTATTGGGCTACCAGATCTACTTTTCTAGGGTCCATTACTTCGGTTATGATAGGAAGGCCAGTCTCTTTAGAAGCCAAAGCTAAATATTCTAAACCTTCCTTTCCTAATCCTTGGAAATCATAAGGAGAGGTACGAGGTTTAAAAGCTCCTCCTCTTAGAATATGAGCTCCTGCTTCTTTTATAGCTTTAGCTACAGAAAGAATCTGTTCTTCACTTTCTATTGAACAAGGACCACCTATAACTACTAAAGTATTCCCTCCAATAGTTACTTTGCTATCTATATTAATAGTAGTTTTT
This sequence comes from bacterium, assembly GCA_030017825.1. Taxonomy (GTDB): domain Bacteria; phylum UBA9089; class JAHJRX01; order JAHJRX01; family JAHJRX01; genus JASEGW01. The sequence continues at coordinate 959 of JASEGW010000026.1, forward strand.
TCTGGCTTAAAATCTCTACTAGCTAATTTATACGGCTTTAAAATAGGTAAAACTTTTTCTACGCCAGGAATAGCTTCTAATGGATAGGTGGAAATAATACGTTCATCTCCTATAACTCCAATAATTGTTCTTTCTAAACCTTTTGAAATGTGGGGCTTTAGTCCAACCTTGATTAATTTTTCTACAATATGATCTATTTGCTCTTGAGTTGTATTAGGTCTTAGAACGATAATCATGAATTTCTCCTAAATATTTGAAAAGAAATAATACTATAAGCTTGTTATTAAAGAATCGCACATGGTGTTAGTATTTGAAATCTATGATAAAATTTTAAATTTACAATTTAAACTGTTGTTTTTATTTCTCGCCTTACACCTTATATTTTTTATTCTAATTTGCGTTTGCGGCAGGATAAGAGCCTAAAATTTTTAAAATAATACAGTTTTCTTTTAATACAAAAAGAGCTTTCTTAACATTTTGATCTTCTATATGACCTTGTAAATCTAAAAAGAAAATATATTTCCATGTTTCCTGTTTAGAAGGCCGAGATTCTATTTTAGTAAGATTTATATTATATTCGGCAAATGGTTTTAAAATATCATATAAAGCACCTGCTCGATCTTTTATGGAAAAAAGAATAGAGGTTTTATTGTTATCGGTAGGGGCACAAAAAGTTTTGCCAATGACTAAAAAACGAGTGTAATTCTTTAAATGATCTTCTATGTTTTCTGCTAAAATATTCAAATTGTAAATATTAGCTGCAATCATACTAGCTACAGCTGCACAAGAACTGTTTTTAGAAGATAACTCTGCTGCTTTAGCTGTACTAGAAACAGGAATTTTTTCTGCCCAATAAAGATTATTATTTAACCAATTTTTAGTTTGAGCAAAAGCTTGAGGATGAGAATATACTTTTTTAATTTCTTTTAAAGAATTGCCATGAGAAAGCAAACAGTGAGATATTTCTTGATAGATTTCAGCGCATATTTTTAAGTCAGAATCTATAAACATATCTAAGGTATGAGTAACAATTCCTTCGTTTGAGTTTTCAATGGGTACTACTCCATAATCAGCTGTTTCTTTTTCTACTTTAACAAAAACTTCTTCAATACTATTTAAAGAAATATACTGCGAAGAAGATCCAAATTTGTTTTTGGCAACCAAATGGGTAAAAGTAGCCTCTGGGCCTAAATAAGCAATTTTTTCAAGAGATGTACTATTGCGAGAAGCAGAAATTATTTCATGAAAAACAGAAGACAAAGCCTTGTTAGAAAAAGGCCCTTTGTTTTGAGAGGATAAACGATTAATAATACTTTTTTCTCTATCTGGGCTATAGATATCAATTCCTTTTTCTTTTTTAAGGTTTCCTATGGCCATAGCAATGCTAATTCTTTGATTAAGCAAATCTAAAAGTTTATTATCAATATCGTTAATTTCTTTTCTTAGTTCTTCTAATTGATTCATTTTTTGTTGATATCTCTATGATTATTAATTAGATTTATTTTATATTTTCTTTTAGAAATTTCTTGAGCAAGTAGATTGGCAATGGTTACGCTACGATGCTTTCCTCCTGTACAACCAATAGCAATAGTAAGATAAGTTTTACCTTCTTTTAAATATTGAGGAATTAAAAAGAAAATAAGATTTTTAAATTTATCTAAAAAGGTTTTAGTAAGAGCATGCTTTAATACATAGTTCTTTACTTTTTTGTCATTTCCAGTAAGTTTGCTAAGTTCTTCTACATAATGAGGATTTGGTAAAAATCTTACATCAAATACTAAATCAGCATCATTTGGCACTCCAAAACGATAACCAAAAGAAGTAATAGTTAAGGTCATCTGAGCCCCCTCTTGGGCATCAATTATTATATTATTTTTGAGAGATTGACGAAGCTCATTTGGAGTAAGAGTGGTTGTGTTAATAATGATATCTGCCTTATCTTTTATTTTTTGAAGTATTTCCCTTTCTTTATTAATACTATCAAGCAAAGTGGTTGTTTCGTGCGAAAGAGGGTGTTTTCTTCTAGTTTCACTAAAGCGTCTAATAATTATTTCGTTAGAAGCTTCTAAGAAAAATATTTTATAAATTATATTTTGGGCACTAATGTCTTTTAAAACATCAAAAAAAACATCTAAAAATTCTCCTTCTCTTATATCTACAACTAAAACTATTTTATCTATTTCACTTTCTGGCTTACTGCATAATTCTGCAAACTTTGGTATCAAAGCGATAGGTAAGTTATCTACACAAAAAAAACCCAAGTCTTCAAAGCATCTTACAGCTAAACTTTTACCAGCTCCTGAAAGACCTGTAATTATGATAAATTTTGTTTTCATATTTAAGATTTAGGAGTACCTTGAATCCAACCTAAAAGCTCTTTATTAAATTCTTCTGCGGAATGATACCCCATTTCTTTTAAACGATGATTCATGGCTGCTACTTCTACAATAACAGCAATATTTCTTCCGGGTCGCACAGGAACTATAACTTGAGGAATTTTTATTCCTAAAATTGAAATTGTAGGTTCTTCTAAACCTAACCGATCATATTCTTTAGACGAACTCCATTCTTCTAAGTTAACAACCAACTCCACCCCTCTTGATAATTCAATAGCTCCAATTCCAAATAAATTTTTAATATTTATAATTCCTAAGCCTCTTACTTCCATATGGTGTTTAATAAGTTCAGCACCTGAACCAATTAAAGTATTACTTGCTGTGCGTTTAATATCTACAATGTCATCTGCTATTAACCTGTGTCCTCTTTCTACTAATTCTAAAGCACATTCACTCTTTCCCGCACCGCTTTTTCCTAAAATTAAAACCCCTACTCCGTATACATCTAAAAATCCCCCATGAATACTAGTAGAAGGAGCAAGTTTATCTTCTAAATAGATAGTCATGCGGGTGGTAAGTTTAGTAGTTGGCAAACTAGTTCTTAATAAGGTAATATTATTTTTAATAGCGATCTTAATTAAGTTATTGGGAATTTCTTGGTTCCAAGTAACAATAATGGCTAAAATTTTATAAGAGAATAGTTTATTGAATAAAACCTTCTTTTTTTTAGGGCCCAAACTCTCAATATAAGACATTTCTGTCTTACCTAATACCTGAACTCTTTTATATTCAAAGTATTTTAAATATCCTGTTAAAGCTAATCCAGGCCTATTGATATCAGTAACTACAATCTTTTTCTTTAATCCTTCTTCTCCTGCTATGAATTCTAGTTCTAAGTTAGAATTAGGATCATTTAAAATTTCTTCAAGAGATATTCCGGTCATAAAAGCACCTAATTAAACAGTTACTAAAAGAAAGCAGTAAGTTATGTCTTTAATCAAACCATTACTTACTGCTAATTTATTATAAATAGATATTTTTAATTAAGAATTGATATTTATAAATGCTTTGATTCTTCTTTCTTTATTAAAGATAATATTTCTTGGGGAGTTTCGGCATTCTTTAATAGTTCCCGGAAATAATTGTGTTTAAGAAGCCTTGAAACTCTAGCTAAAATTTTAATATGCGCATTTGAAGCATCTTCAGAAGCTATTAACAAAAATAGCAGATATACTGGTTTTTTATCTAAAGCATTAAAATCTACACCTTTTTCTGACTTTCCAAAAGCAGCTAAAACTTTAGTTACACTATTTGATCGAGCATGTGGTATAGCTACGCCATGGCCAATACCAGTGCTCATAAGCTCTTCTCTTGAATTAATAGATTTTAAAATATCTTCTTTATTTTTAATTCCCCAGCCCTGTTCCAAAAGATTTACCATTTCTAATAAAGCCTCTTTCTTATCTTTTGCTTTAAGGCTAACTTCAATAGCATTTTCATTTAATATATCAGCTAAAGTCATAATATTTATTCTCCTAATTATTTAAAAGTAGGCTCAATTAAACCTATGTTGCCATCTTTGCGATAATAAATGACGTTTACTTGATTGGTGCTAGAATTTAGAAAAACCAAAAACCCTTTTTTTTGCATACTTAATTGCATAATAGCTTCATCTAAGGACATAGGTTTGGTGGCAAATTTTTGAATTTTTATAGTTTTGGGAACAGATTTTTCTTGATAAGTAGATTCAACTTTTTGTATTTCTTTATTAACTGGTTTTGAAGTATGATTTTTTTGTTTTTCTTTCTGTTTTTTAAGTTGTTTTTCAAGCTTATCTATAACTTTATCAATAGATTCGTACATATCTTTAGTAGAAACTTTAGCATTAATTACTTGCCCGATAGAAGATAAGGACACCTCTATTTGATGACGACTTTTTTCTGTAAAGATAGTAACATTTACTAGTAAGAATATATCTTTGAAGTACTTTTCGATTTTTGACAGTCTCTTTTTTATATAATTTCTCAAAGCGTTAGTTATTTCGATATGACGTCCAGTAATATTTATATCCAAAAAAACACACTCCCTTTGTATTTAAAATTAGATAACTACTCTAGGCTGCAGAATGTTAGTTTTTGCGTATTAATCAAAATATGACCCCCAAGCACAAGTTACCAGCAATCAGGTAAATGTAAGATACCAAATACCAATAGCTGATTATCAAATTCCATTTTCTCAATTTCTTCTTACAGTCTAAATAACTACAGTCTATCTACCTGAATAGTTATAAAATTAGCATAATAAAAACTACCATAATAGTTATTCATTGTCAATTGTTTATTTTGAATACCCTTATAAAGTAAAGCAGTCTCCTAAATAAATCTCTCTAGCTTTGTTATTATTTACAAGCTCTATAGAGGAGCCAGAGATTAAAACTTTTCCTTCATGCATAATATAAGCTCGATTTGTAATTTGAAGAGTTTCTCTAACGCTATGGTCGGTAATTAAAATTCCTAATCCTTTGTTCTTTAGATTAATTATTATTTGCTGAATACTAAAGACAGCAATAGGGTCTACACCTAAAAAAGGTTCATCTAGGAGAATAAAATTGGGAGAAGTTACAAATAATCTAGCAATTTCAGTTCTTCTTCTTTCTCCTCCTGATAAAGTATAAGCTTTTTGCTTAGCAAGATGATCAATCTTAAATTCATTTAAGATGTTACTTAGCTTTTTAAATTTCTCTTGAGTAGGAAAATTGAGCATTTCTAAGATAGAAAGAATATTTTCCTCTACGGTCAATCCTTGAAAAATAGAAGGCTCTTGAGGAAGATACCCTATTCCTATGCGAGCTCTTTTATACATAGGAAAATTAGTAATATCTAAATTATTTATTTTTATCTTTCCTGTGTCAGGATTTATTAACCCTACAACCATATAAAAGGTAGTTGTTTTTCCAGCTCCATTAGGGCCTAATAATCCTACTATTTCTCCTTGCCCTACCTCTATACTTACTCCATTTACTACTTTTCTCTTTTGATAAGTTTTGACAATATTTTCAGTAACCAAAGTATTATTCATTTTTAGAACTTTCTTTCTCTAAGTAAATTACAGATTTAACATTTCCACGAATTTCTATCTTATCTTCACCTGTATAAAATATAATCTTTTCTCCAGAAAAAGCATTATCTTTTTGAATTAATTTAGGAACACCTGTTAAAATAGCTTTTTCTTTTTCTTCAAAAAATTTTAGCAATTCACCAGTGGCTTTACTATCTTCACTAACAATAGTTACCTTATTAGAAGCTATAGATAAGTGTTTTTTAAAATATTTTTCCATTTTTTGAGAAGTTACTTCTATTTTATCTTTTTTTGCAATTAATTTAGCATTACCAACAATAAGAATGTAATCTTCTTTTTTACGATATTCAAAATAATCCCCGGTAATTATACTTTGACCTTTTTTATTAATAATTGTTATATCTTTATAGCCTGTAATCTTCTTAATATCATTAAAATCGCCCCATATTTTCATTTTTTTAGCATAAACTTCATCTTCTTCTTTAATTACTTTTACATTCCCAGTCAAAACAGTTATTCCTTCTTCTTTATCCCATAGAACGTGGTCAGACGTTATAATCATAGGAGAAGGAGAGATTCTTTCATCTCCTAAGGCGTAAGAAGAGAACAAAATTATTAACAAGACAATGAAAATTAAATATCTATTATGCATTTTATTTTAATAAAAATTTGGTAATTGATGTTAGACTTGCAACTTTTATTTGATGATAACTATTTGATGATAAATTAAATACTTTTGTAATTCTAATTAGGACAAAGAGTAGCCTATTAACCTGAGCTCGACATAAGAATATGTTTCTTTATTTTAAGTTTAAATCGAACTCAGACATATTAATAGCACAACCAACAAATTACTTTATTGTAATTTTTGTATTATGCAAGATTTCAGTTTTTTGGTTATTAGGCAATAATTTTAATCCTTCTCCAGTTATAGTAAAGTTATCTTGGGCTATACTAACAGTAGAACTAGTATAAATTTCTTTTTTTTTGCTATCCCAACTTAGAGTATCTGTTTTTAATTCTAAATTTTTATTTGAAGTAACAGATACATTTCCACTTATTGTAAAGTTCTTAGATATAGTGTTAATTTTACCTTCATTAGCTAGTATAATAAAAAAGTCACCCTTTCTTAAAAAAAATTTAATCTTGATATTTTTTAATCTAGCTTCATTTTTAAATATTTTAGCATTATCTGCTTTTATTTCCCATACTTTTTTCCCTTTATAGGTTTCTGTAAGAAAAAACTTGTTGATCTCTGCTGAAGGTAAAAGTACTTTTATTATATATTCTTTTTTTTCCCTTAAAAAAAAATTATAGATTAATAAAAAGATAATTAATATTATAGAAGATATTATTAAAAATTTGTATTTATTCACATTTTCTGCTCTAAACCACTCCTGCTTTAAGTAAATCGTGAAGATGAATAACCCCTTCAATTTTTTTATTATTGTCTAAAATAATTAAAGAAGTAATGGAATAATTTTCCATTATTGCTACAGCCTTAGCAGCTAAGTCTTCTTTAGATATTGTTTTTGGATTTTTGGTCATTACTTCTTGCGCGGAAAGATTCCAAATATCTTGAGTTTTTTCTAAAAGGCGCCTCAGGTCACCATCTGTTATTATTCCAACTAGTTTTTCCTCTTGATCTATTACACAAGTAAAGCCTAACTTTTTAGAAGTCATTTCTTTTAAAACATTTTTCATAGAGACATTAGCGGTAACTCTTGGGATGTCTTGACAAGTATGCATTAAATCAATAACTTTAAAAAGAAATTTTTTCCCTAAACTTCCCCCTGGATGAATCATGATAAAATCATCTTGTTTAAAATTTCTTTTTTCTAATAAAACAATAGCCAAAGCATCTCCCAAGGCTAAAGTAGTTGTAGAGCTTGTTGTGGGAGCAAGATTTAAAGGACAAGCTTCTTTTTCTACTCCGATATTTAAAATAATATCACTTTTTTTAGCCAAAGTAGAATTAGGTTTACTAGTAATACAGATAAAATTTACTCCTTTTCTTTTAATAGAAGGCAATAAGTTTATTATTTCCTTTGTTTCTCCACTATTAGAAATAGCCAAAACAACATCTTGTTTGGTAATTATTCCTAAATCTCCGTGCATACCATCAGCAGAATGAAAAAAGAAAGCAGGGGTTCCAGTGCTGGTCAAAGTAGCAGCAATCTTTTTTCCAATAAGTCCAGATTTTCCTACACCAGTAATAATTATTTTACCTTTACAGAGGAATATAGTTTCAACAGCTTTTAAAAAGTTATGATCAATTTTTTGAATTAAATTAATTATAGCTTCTGCTTCTGCTTTTAATACTCCTTTGGCAATATCCAAAGACATATAAGCTCCTTTGTTTATAGGTGAATCAATGTATAAGCAAATATAGGCTTATGCATAACCTCAATTTCATCAACATTTTTCCAGAATTCTAATGTTCCTGGAGAATGAACATAGAGTCTTTCTATTAAAGAGATAGATTTAAATATATCTTCATAGTTAAAATTATCTGACCAGAAAAGCATGCAATAAAATCTCATAAGAGCATATAAAGTTAAAATTATATGATACCCTTTAATAATACCATATCCAGTAAACAAGTTTTTCCCAAATATTTTATGAAGAAAATAATTCTTGAAAACATGGTCAAAGTTATTAATATGAATTTGGTAATCATTACGATACGCTCGTAAGTATTCAATAGCACATTTAGAATTAAAATTACTAAGATCATTTTTTAAATTAAATCTATTATAAACTAATCCTATAAAATCATCAAAAGATTTATTATTGCCAACTAATTGTATCTTAGATAAATCCAACCTTCTTTTTAATAATATAAATAAGAATTTTAATTGAATATGAGCCGAAGAGCGAGTTTTTTTTAGTGATTGAAAAATACTTTGATAGTTATTAGCTTTTAATCTTTCTAAACTTTCTTTAATATCTTTATAATTTTTATTACCTACTTTTATAAAATTTTCATAGATGTTCCAAAGAAGAAAACTTCCCATAATTATTCTTTCTTCAAAAATATAGTTTTCTTTCTCTATTAGATTCATTAAGTGTGTTTCAATTAAAAAGTATAAGCTCCAGGACAACTTTTTATCTTCATGATAATCTAATTCTTTAGCTGGATCTATTGGAAGGCTGTGTGAGAATAGCTCAACTTTAAATAGTTTTTTATAATTTAGTAACTTTGCTGCTGCAAGACAGGAAAAAGAAAGAGTATTAAATAAGCCTCTTGGAGTAGCAGAGAACTTTTGAGGATATGTAGTACATATTTCACTCTTAGCTTCTTTGCCTATGACTCTATGTATATAGCATAAATTATTATCTTCTAAAAAAATGCATTGATTATTAATCATATTATTTGTAATAGTTTTTTTTCCATCTTTTTCTTCAATAATAAATAATTGTTGATTAGTATAAGGCAAAGGATACTTGTTAAAATATTTAGATAAATCTTGATAAGTTTTTTCATCTATATAAATGGCCCATCCTCTGCAACATTCTCCACAGGATTGACAAGCAAATTTGCTGCTAAGAGAGGTTGTATGATAATTATTAAGAGAATATGTTTTATTCATTACTGCTTAATTGAATTAAAAGATTGAACTAAATTATATAAAGATTTAATCTCTTTTAATAAAATATATAGTTCCTCTAAGTTTACCATATTTGCGTTATCGCAAAGAGCTTTTTGGGGATTCTTGTGTACTTCTAAAAATAAAGCATTGCATCCTACAGCTACTGCTGCTTTTGATAAATATGATACAAATTCTTTTTCTCCTGAAGAAGAATTTTCCAAAGCTCCTGGAAGTTGAACACTATGAGTAGCATCAAATACTATTGGATAACCAAAGCTTTGCATAATAGGAATACCGCGAAAATCTACTACTAAGTTGTGGTATCCAAAAGAAGTTCCTCTTTCTGTAATAAGAATGTTGAAATTTCCAACGGAATTAATTTTATGAATAATATTTTTCATATCATGCGGAGAAAGAAATTGTCCTTTTTTGACATTAATTGTCTTTTTTGTTTTGGCAGCTTCAAAAATAAGACTTGTTTGTCGACATAAAAAAGCAGGTATTTGGATAATGTCTATTATTTTTGCTACTTTTTTTACTTCATTTATACAGTGAACATCAGTAGTAATGGGAATATGTAATTTATTTCTAATCTTCTTTAATATAGAAAGACCTTTCTTTAATCCAGGACCACGATATGAGTTTATAGAGCTTCGATTAGCTTTATCGTAGGAAGCTTTGAAAATAAAAGGAATATCTAGTTCTTTAGTAATATTGTTTATTTCTATAGCGATATCCATACAGGTTTCTTCTTCTTCAATGACGCATGGACCAGCAATTAAGACTAAAGGATTATCTTTACCAATATTAATGCCAGCAACATTTATCTCTTTAACATTCATGATGTTTTCTTTTTAAAGAAGCTTTTATAAAATCTTTAAATAAAGGGTGGGGAGAAATGGGCTTAGACTTAAATTCTGGATGAAATTGAGTAGCTAAAAACCAAGGATGATCGGCAAGTTCAACAATTTCAACTAAATTTTCTTCTTGATATATTCCACTAAATACCATGCCAGCTTTTTTTAAATCATCTAAGTATTTATTGTTTACTTCATAACGATGACGATGGCGTTCATAAATTAATTGATTTTGATATGCTTTGTAAGCTAAGGTGTTTTGTCTAATCTGGCAAGGATATGCTCCTAAGCGCATAGTGCCACCTAAATTTTCTAAATTGTGTTGATTGGGCAAAAGGTATATAACTGGATGAAATGTATTAGAATTAAACTCGCTACTATGAGCTTCTTGCAATTTAAGCAGATTACGAGAAGCTTCAATTATGGCACAATGAAGCCCCAAACAAATGCCAAAGAAAGGTATTTTATTTTCGCGAGCAAACCTAATAGATTCCACCTTACCTTCAATGCCTCTGTCCCCAAAGCCACCTGGAACTAAAATCCCATCAACTGTTTTTAATTGTTCTTCAAAATTATTAAACTTTTCAGCATCTATTAGTTTAATAAAAACCTTACTATTGTTAGCAATGCCTCCATGAATTAATGCTTCACAAATACTTTTATAGGAATCTTGTAGTTTTATATATTTTCCTACAACTCCAATAGATACTTCTTGTTTAAGGTTTTTAGTTCTATTCACCATCTTTGTCCACTCAGACAAGTTGCCTGTTTTATTATTTAGTTCAAGCATACTAGAGATAATACTACCTACTTTTTGATTTTCAAAAGATAAAGGTACTTCGTATATGATAGAAACATCATTAGCAGAAATGACTGCTTCTTTTTGAACATCACAAAATAAAGCAATTTTAGCTTTCATTTCCTCAGAAATAGGGTTTTTTGCTCGACATAATAAAATATCAGGATGAATTCCGATTTCTCGAAGTTCCCTTACACTATGCTGAGTAGGCTTAGTTTTTAATTCCTTAGATGCTTCAATATAAGGAATAAAAGTAAGATGAATATAAACTGTATTATTCTTTCCTAAATCTTTGCGGAGTTGGCGAATAGCTTCTAAAAAAGGTAAACTTTCAATATCACCAACAGTACCTCCAATTTCTACTACTACAATATCAACTCCTTCTTTATTTCCTAAATTAGTGATGCATTGCTTAATTTCATTAGTAATATGAGGAACTACCTGGACGGTTTCTCCTAAATAGCTACCTTTTCTTTCTTTGGAAATTACATTAAAGTATATTTTGCCAGTAGTAAAATTATTGTCTTTACCCATTAAAGCATTGGTAAATCTTTCATAATGTCCTAAGTCTAAATCAGTTTCAGTTCCATCTTCAGTTACATAAACCTCTCCATGTTGATAAGGGCTTAAAGTACCAGGATCTACATTTATATATGGATCAAGCTTTATTAAGCTTACTTTGAAGTTTCTGCTTTCCATTATATTTCCAATAGAAGCAGCAGCAATTCCTTTGCCTAAAGAAGAAACTACTCCTCCAGTAATAAAGATATACTTAGCCATTAGTATTTTCCATAAGTTTTTTATTAATTTTTTCTAAATCCTCTTTGGTATCTACGCTTAAAGATTCATATTTAGTTTCTATAACCATTATTTGATAGCCATTTTCTAAAGCCCGAAGCTGTTCTAATTTTTCACATTCCTCTAATTTGCTAAAAGGCAAGCCAACAAAGTGCAAAAGGAAATCTTTGCGATAAGCATATATTCCTATATGTTTGTAATAATTCTTATCTAAGTCTTTAAGGGAATTTGAATAGGGAATAACAGAGCGAGAGAAATATAGAGCATAATTATTTCTATTGCTAATAACTTTTACTACATTAGGATTAAGGAGATCTTCTTTATTTTTTATAAGACATTTTAAAGTAACCATATTTAATTCTTTTTTATTTAAAAAAGGGCTTATTACTTCATTAATGGCTAAGGGAGAAATTAGAGGCTCATCTCCCTGGATATTGACGATTATTTCAGAATCTAAACATTTTGAAACTTCAGCTATACGATCAGTGCCGGATTTGTGGTCTTTAGAGGTTAATACTACTTTCTTGGTAAATTTTTTTGCTGCAGCTACAATTTTCTCATCATCTGTAGCAATTATAACTTCATCTAATAAATCAGACTTAGAGGCATTTTCATATACATACTGAATCATAGGCTTTCCTAAAATATCGGCTAGAACTTTTCCTGGAAAGCGGCTAGAATCATATCTGGCAGGTATTATTCCAACAATTTTCATATTATTTCTTTGCCATATTTTTCTACTATAGTACTTATCAGTTTAGTAGTTGAAAAACCTTCTAATTCAGGAATAATAACTACTTCTCCTCCATGAGAGCATACTATATCTCTTCCTATAATTTTTTCAATTTGATAATCTCCTCCCTTTACTAAAATATGAGGAACAATCTGAGAAATAATCTTATAAGGATCGAGTTCATTAAAAAAAGTAACATAATCTACGCAAAATAGAGCAGCCAAAGCTTCCAAGCGAGCATATTGTGGATAAAGAGGACGTTTGCTACCTTTTAACTTTAGCACAGAAGTATCACTATTTACTGCTACTATTAAAATATCTCCTAATTTTTTAGCTTCATTTAAATATCTAATATGCCCTAAATGAAGTATATCAAAACAACCATTAGTGAATACAATCTTCTTATTTTCTTTTTTAAGTTTTTCTATAATTGGCATTAATTCTTTTATATCCTTAATTTTATTTAAGTGCATGATTAGTAATCCAAGATGCCGCAGAATATAAATCTTTAGCAATATAATTGGGTTGATATGGCCATTGTTTTTGTCTCTCTAACTCTTCTTTTCCATATCCTGTAAGCACTAAAACAGTTTTACATCCAACATTAAAACCTGCTCCAATATCTGATATTTTATCTCCTATTAAGAAAGATTGAGAGAGATCAAGATTAAACTTATCTTTAGCTTCTAAAAGCATCCCTGGCTTAGGTTTACGGCAAGGACAATCAATAGTATATTTTTTTATTTTTCCTTCTATATGATGAGGACAGATGTAAATTTCATCTATAGAAATATCAAGCTTACTTAATTCTTCTTGTAAGCATTTGTTAATTAAATTTACCTGAGAAATACTCATATAACCCCTCGCTACTCCAGATTGGTTAGAAACTATTATTAGCTTAAAATTAGAACTTTTAAGTAATTTTAAAGAAATTTCTACCTCGTAGAAAAGTTTTATTTTTTCAGGGTCTTTTATGTAGCCATAATCATAATTTAAAGTGCCATCTCTATCTAAAAATATAGCTTTATTTATCATTATTTTTTTGTTTTTCTATTTCTAACTCTAATCTTTGCACTGCTTCTACATTTTCAACTAACTCATTAGGGGAGACTGTAGCTGTTCCCACTTTGCCAACTACAATACCAGCAGCACAATTTGCAAGCAAAGCAGCATTTACAAAAGTTAAATCTAAAGCTAAAGCTAAAGCTATTACAGCTACTACAGTATCTCCAGCTCCAGCTACATCGAACACTTCTCGAGCTATAGTAGGAATATGAATAGGAGACTTCCCTCTCTCAAAAATGGACATACCATCTTTTCCTCGAGTAATAATTGATACTTCACAGTTTAAATCTTCTAAAATTTGATGACCAGCTTTATTTAAATCTTCTAAAGTACTAATATTTGTTCTTAACATTTCACGAGCTTCTTTTTGGTTAGGAGTAATTAAGGTAACTTCTTTATAAATATTATAATTTTCAACTTTTGGGTCCAGGATTACTTTTTTCTGATATTTTCTAGAGAGACTTACTACATTGCTTATTAATTTTTCAGTAATAACTCCTTTTCCATAATCTGAAATTACAATTACATTTACCTCTGGAATAACTTCTTCAATTTTAGCAATAATTTCTGCTTCAATCTCTTCTGCAATGCGTTTTTTTAATTCTTTATCTACTCTTACTATTTGTTGATTTGAAGCTATAATCCTAGTTTTCAAGATAGTAGGTCTTTCATGATCAACAATTAATCTATCAACAGCAATTTGCTTAATACCTAACTCAAAAGATAGTTTTCTGCCAATACCATCGTTACCTATTACTCCTATTAAATGTACTTTACCGTTTAAAGCTCTAATATTATTAGCTACATTAGCTGCTCCACCAGGTACAAAACTTTGAGAGGACACATCTACTACAGGCACTGGTGCTTCTGGAGATATACGGGATACTTCACCCCAAACATATTCATCCATCATTACATCTCCGATTATCAGAGTGTTGGTTTCTTTAAATTGTTTTATAGTGTCAGGTAAATGTTCCATTATTCCTCCTGGTATAACATTCACCCTCATATAAGGGTGTGGTATTTTAAGATAAATCCTTCTTGAGTTTCTT